>WQUN01000211.1 GCA_009782085.1 Bacillota bacterium | reverse complement strand
TGGACTCGTCCTGCTCGAGCCGCCGCTGGATCAGGTCCAGCCGGTTCATCCGCGCCCCGAGGTCGGTGTGCTCCTTGGATATCTACGACATATAGTTCCCGGCCAGATAGAGCATGTTGTTGAACCTGTCGTGCAACACGGCCTGGAGGTTCGCCTTTTCTCCGGTCAGCTGGTCCCTGACCAGGCGTGCGAGCTCCTCGCCGCCGTAGCCCATCGCCCGGTATTTCGCGGCCAAAGACGCCTCGTCCGACACGCCCGCGCGCTCCAGCATGTCGCAGAGCGCCGTGAGGTCGGCGTACATCTTGTCCGTGTAGGCGTTCCTGGCCAGGGAGTTGACGTTCACAGCCGTGTTGACGCCGAACTCGTAGGCTATGTTTTGGTTGTCCATGTTGTAGGACACGCCGCCTGAGTCCGTGCACGGGAAGTAGACCAGCGGGTTCAGGTCACCGGCGGCAAAGCCGGTCTTGTCGTAGACGACCGCGACGCGCTCCCCGAAGGCGGCGGCCGCGGCGTCGTTCATGACCATCTCGCCCGTTTCGGTTATATAGTTGATCTCGTCGTCCGCCAGAAGGGAAACGTCATAGGCGGCCGGGTCCCCGACGCCCGCCGCGTTGACCGTGTAGCCCGCCGCGGTGACGTTGACTGCGTTTTTGTAGGGCAGCTTGATAATGTTGACGTCATGGACAATGGGCTCGTCCGTGCCCGGCGGCGTCCCCGTTGGCAGCTTCTGGTAGGACTTCGTGATTTCAATGTCCTGCCTGCCGAAAAACTGGGTTATGCCGGTGTAGCCGAGGTCCGGTTCGGCCCGGGTCAGAATCGGCGGCTGGTCGGTCCGGAAGCCGGAGAACACATACCGCCCCGCGTAGGAGACGTTCATCTCCTGGCCCAGCTGCAGGACGACCTGCCTGATCTGGGCGGCGACGGTCTTTTTGTCCGCGCCCTCCAAAGTCCCCGTGGCGGCCTCGCCGCACCTGTCCTTTATCGTCTTGACCATATCAATGACGTTATTATACGCGCTTTCGGTGACGTTCATCCATGACATGCCTTGGGAAACATTTCTTTGATACTGCAGCGTCTCCGCGACGTTCGTCCGGAATTTCAGCGCGCGGCTCGCGGTGATCGGGTCGTCCGAAGGCACCTGTATTTTCTTGGCCGTGGATATCTGGTTGTAGAGCGTATCCAGGGCCCTGACGTTCCTGTTGATGTTCAGGAGCATCGTGTTGGTCATCATCGTGTTTGTGACGCGCATTTATTCACCCCCTGATATCAAAAAAACCTGAGCGAAGCGAAGGATCTTATTTAGAAATTCCCCAGGCTGTTCACCGTCGTCCCGTATACGCTGTCTATGACGTTAATCAGCTTCGCCGCGGCCTGGTAGAGCTGCTGGCTCCTGACCATGTTGATCATCTCCTCGTTCAGGTCCACGCCGGAGACGGAAAGGCGCCGGTTGTTGACGCTGGCGGTCACGTCGCCGTAGCTGGCCTCGAAGCGCTGCGCGTGCATCTGGTCAATGCCGATCTCCCCGTTCACACCGGCGGCGAAGTCATTCAGCTTGCCCTCCCGGAAGAGGGAGCGGAAGCTAGAGACGTTCACAAAGCCCCGCATCAGGTCCTGGGCGCTCTCCCCGGCGGTCGGGTCAGCCGTGCAGTTCAGCAAGGCCGGGTCGCGAAGGAGCTCCGGGCTGACGGTGAGGTTCAGGCCGGTCATCAGCGTATAATCCGGCCCGGCAACGAGGTTCCCGGCGGCGTCCAGAACGGCGTTCACGGGCGTGGCCGCGCCGTCGGCGTATGTGAAGAACAGCGCTCCGCTCCGCCGGCCGTTCAGGTCGTATCCGTAGACGTGGCCGGTCACGCCGGGGATCGGCGTCCCGTCCAGCGTCACCCCCTCGTTCAGGGCCCTGGCCAAAGTGCGAGCCAGGACGTTCAGCTTCGCCATATAGTACGGCACGCCCTTGAAGCCGCTGACGGCGCCGGCGGGGTCGGTGTCCGGGACGCCGCGGCCGTTCCCGTCGCGCACGTCGGCGATGCCCTTGATCTGCCCCCTCAGGCTCGGGTGGTAGAGGTCGAACTTCACGTTCGTCCCGGCGAACACGACGTCGTACAGGCCGTCGGCGTCCGTGGAGTTTAGGCGCAGCGCGGGGTCGCGGGCGACCGTCGCGAGCGTCTGCACGTCGTAGTGGTTCACGAAGTCAAAGCCGTTTATCAGCACGGAAAAACGCTTGTCGTTCGGCCGTCCGGGGAGGCTGTAATCCGTCTCCCGCACCTCCGTGTTGACGTATTTCGACAGCTCGTCCACGAGCCGCGCCCTCTCGTCGCGAAGGTCGTTGGCGTTCGAACCGTCCGCCTCGAACTTGCTTATCTGCCTGTTCAGCCCGGCGATCTGCTCCCCGACGCTGTTTATCTGCGTGACGAGCGCCGAAAGCTCGGCGTTCATGTCCCTTTGCTGCTTTATCATCTCGGAGGCCGCGTTGTTGATGAGCTTCGCCAGGCTCTGGGCGGACTGTATCGCGTTAAGCCTGTAGGTGGAGTCGTTGGCGGTCGTGGTCAGGTCCTGGACTCTGGCGAAAAAATCGTTTATGGCGGACACGACGCCCGTGTTCTGGCCCTCGCTCTGGGCGAACTGCTCGGCGAGCAGGCTTTGGAGCTGGGCCATGTTGACCGTCTTGGCGCCGTATTCGCCCAGAACCGAGGCCTCGGCCCAATATTTTTTATCGAGATAAAAATCGCGGATCTGCCCGACGCCGTAGACCTCCGAGCCCGTGCCGACCATGCCCTTGCCGTTGTAAAGGGGCATGGGCTCGGAGGCCCGCTGGCGCGCGACCTGCCGGGAATACCCCGGCGCGGCCGCGTTCGCCACGTTGTGGGAGACGACGTCCAGGTTCCCCCTGGCCGTGAACAGGCCGGACATGGCCACGTTGAATTCGAAAAACGAGGAGCGCATATGGTTCACATCCTTATATAGGATGAGTTCCCTCGTAAAGTAGAAAACCGCATAAGAGCTGTCATTCTGAGCGTTAGCGAAGAATCTTCCACCCATTTTTACGGCGTAATTTTGGGATAAAGACCCTTCGCTTCGCTCAGCTGACAACTGGGATTAATTGGTTTCCGAGGGTACTCAGATTCTTACAATCCGATTCTTACAATCCGATTCTTCCGGTCCGGTTTATCACCCGGTCCAGCATCGAATCCACGGCGTTCAGTATACGCGCCGCGGCGCTGTAGGCATACTGGTAGGTCATCATGTTCTTCATCTCCTCGTCCAGTGACACGCCCATGACGGAATAGCGCTTCTTGTCCGCCTGGTCGGTCAGGACGGCCTGGTCGGCCGCAAAGCCGGAAGCCTCCTTCGTCTCCGCGCCGAGGCCGGCCGTGAGTCGGCGGTAGGCCTCGTCCACGCTCAACGTCCCCAGGGGGCCCATGTCCACGGTGTTTTGCTTCCACGCGGCGAGGAGGCTCTGTATTAAAGTATTGTCCTCCCTGTCGCCGGAGGCGGACAGGCAGATTTTGTTGTAGCCGCCGTCCAGGAGCAGTTCCGGGTTCAGAAAGACGTTGCCGATGGTATAGAGCGAATAATAGTCGCCGGGGTTTTCCGGGATAAGCGCCGGCGGGGCGGTTGACGCGTCCCAGCGCGGCGTGTTTTTCCGCGCGAAAATCTCCGTGCCGGAGGAGAGGCCGAACGCGTCGTACGGCCCGCCGGCGGGCAAAACCCCGCCGGCCGCCGGGGCGAACGCGCCGTTTACCATCGTCATCACGGAATGGCATATCTGGTCGGCCTGCCGCATTATTTTGGGGATGAAGCAGTTTTCCGCGCTGTATAAGTCGTTGTCGTAGTTGCGCCTGGCCGCCAGGTAGGCGGGGTAGCCCGGGCTCGCTGGGCCGGGGTTTACCGGCGCGCTATAGGCGGCCGCGCCGAGGTATGTGACCGGGCGCGTCCCGCGGCACATCAGCATCCCCTTCAGCGAGCCGACGTCGTTTGCGTGCCGCGCGTCCACGGGCGAATCGAAGCGGAACAGAGGGATGTACGTGTCCGCGGCGGCGTCGCTTGGCAGGACGTTTTCCGACCGGGTGAACACCGGCTCCACAAAGGCGTTGTCCCCGGAGGTGTAGCGCAGGCCGAGTCGGTTTTGCGCGCCGTTCACCAGCAGTTCTTTGCCTTCGGCGAGGATGTTGACGCTTCCGTCGGGCGATTCCCTGTAGCCGATGCTGACCAGGCCGCTCAGCTCGTCCAGGAGTAGGTTCCGCCTGTCGCGGAGGTCGTTGGCGCGGTCTCCGGAGGCCTCGGCGGCCTTGATGCGCCGGTTCAGGCCGTCTATCTCGGAAACAGCGGCGTTTACGCGCCCCACGGCTTCGACGATCTGTCCGTTCAGGTTGCGCTGATAGTCCAGAAGCCTGGCGAACACGTCGTTCGCCTTGTCCACGAACGTGCCGCAGGTCTCGATGAAGCCGAGCCTGTTCGCCTGGCTGTCCGGGTTCATCGACAACTCGTGGAGGGAGTTCCACAAATCCTGTATGACGAGCTGGAAGCGGTACTGGCTCTGGTTTTCGCCGATTATGCCCTCGATTTCCGCGCCGGCGGCCGCCTTCGCGCCGTAAAAGCCGAGCCTGCCGTTCTCCGCCCGGTAGGCGTCGTCGTAGAATTTCCAGCGCAGCTGCCGGATGTCCGAGATGTCCGTCCCGAGGCCGACCTGCAAAACGCCGTTGGCCGTCCTGCCGACGTCGCGGTAACGGTAGTCCGCCTGGTTGACGCGCTGGCGGGAATAGCCCTCTATGCCGGAGTTCGCCATGTTGTGTCCCGTTACGTAAAGCCCCGCCTGGGCGGCGTTTAAGCCGCTTATCGCGGAGCCCAGGCCCTGGATTCCGCTCATTGCATGACCTCCTAACTCTTTGCGTCCAAAAATCCCCCGGTCGCCGGCAGTTCCTCCCCGGCCGCGGTATAGAACGGCTCGCCGCATAGGGCTTCCCTCAGCAGGTTCATCGAAAAATCTATATATTCGAGGGAACTCTCTATCAGCAGCCTGTTTTGCGCGTTAAGCGCGTTGAGTTCGCCGGCCGTTTCGCGGATAGCGTTTATCGCCGCGGTCAGCGGCGTTTTTTCGGGTCTGCCGCCCAGCAGTCCCGCCAGTTCGCCGGCGGTGAAATTTTCCGGCTCTTTTGAGAAATCCGCGGCCAAATCCCTCAAGGCGGCGGCCGCTGCCCGCCCCGCGGCGGCGCTTCCGCCGACGAGGCCGTTTTCCAGCCGCGTTATCCGCCTCAGGGCGTCTATGTCGTTTTCGATTATACGGCCCCTCTTTTCCCGCGAAAGCTCCAGAAGCCCGGCGCAGCAGGCGGCCTGCTCCTCCAGGATTCCGATAAGCCCGTCGATTCCGGCCCGCATACGCGCCTCCTGTAAGCTGCGTATAAGCAGCTCGTTGTTTTCATGCTTTCTCCGCTATTTTGCTATTATTCGTCATTCCCTGCAAAACAAACCATGTAAATATCTGTTTACACCCGTCCCCGGTTGGTGTATAGTCGCGTATAGGATAAAGATTGTGTCCGTGGAAGAGGGGGATATTACGGCGGAGTATCAAAACGACCCTGACAGGGCGGCAACGGCCGAAGACCGCGCGGAACCCGGCGGCGCGAAATCTCTTTTCGGCGAGTACGCGGACGTCTCGCGGTTGGGCGGCGTGTTTCCGATCGCTGTGGTGACAGTCTACCTGGCCGTCAGCTTCGCGACGGGGCTGTGGGCGTATACGTGGATACTTTTCCTGCTGGTCCCGTTGGCGCAGGGAGTGATCCGCGATTAGCGCGGTCAGAGTCGCCGTGATAGGCGGAGGCGCGTCGGGCCTGGCGGCTGCCTGCGCGGCCGCGCGCGCCGGCGCCGACGTCGTCATATTGGAACAAAACGCCCGCGTCGGCCGGAAAATACTGACGACTGGCAACGGGCGCTGCAACCTGTCCAACGAGGACATGTCCGAAGACCATTATCACGGGAAAGATCCGGGTTTTGTCAGAGAGGCCCTGGATTTTTCCGGCGTCTCCGAAACGCTGGCCTGGTTCGGGGAGATGGGGCTCGTCTGCGCCGCGGAGGAAGGCAGGGTATACCCGTTCGGCGGGCAGGCCTCCGCGGTCCTCGACGTGCTTCGCCTCGAGGCCGGCCGCCTGGGCGTCCGCATTTTGACCGGACAGGCCGTTAAGAGGCTCGAAAAAGCGGGCGACGGTTTTAGAATATATCCGAGGCAGGGCGAGACTCTGTCCGCAAGCCGCGCAATCGTCGCGGCCGGCGGCCTGGCGTCGCCCTTTTCCGCGCCCGACGGGGGCGCGAGCGGGCTGGACCTGATGAAAAGGCTCGGGCACCGCGTCCGCGGGCCGTTCCCGGCGCTCGTCCAGATCAGGTCCGAAAGCCCGTATATGAAGGCCCTGAAGGGCGTGCGCGCCGACGCGAGGATCGTCCTTGAGGCCGGCGGCGGCATCTACGAGAGGGCCGGAGAACTGCAATTTACCGGCAATGGCGTGTCCGGCGTCCCGGCGATGGACCTGTCCGGGTTTCTGTACGATGACTTCGGCTGCCCGCGCAAGGACGCCGAGGCCTATATCGACTTCGTTCCGGACACGGAGTTCCGGGATCTGGCGGTCTTTCTCTCCGAGAGAAAGGCGCGGCTCGCCGGCGCGGAGCGGGCCGGATCCCCTGCCGTTGACACGGCGCGGGATAACCCGCCGGCCGCCGACATAGAACTAAAAAACCGGCAAGCAGCCGGTTTGGGACGCGTAAATCAGCCGGCCGGCGCGGAGCGGGCCGGAATTCAAGCCGTTGACGCAGGACGGAACAACCCGCCGGCCGCCGGCATGGAACTAAAAAACCGGCAAGCTGCCGGTTTGGGACGCGTAAATCAGCCGGCCGGCGCGGAGCGGGCCGGAATTCAAGCCGTTGACGCAGGACGGAACAACCCGCCGGCCGCCGACATGGAGCGGTACATGACAGGCTTTCTGCACAAGGCCCTCGGCGTGGTCCTGGTAAAGGCCGCGGGCATAGATCTTCGCGCGCCCGCCGCCGGCATCGGCGAGAAGCGGATACTGATCCTGGCCGGGACGATAAAGAATTTCAGGTTCCCCGTCTCGGGCACGAACGGCTTCCGGGACGCCCAGGTCATGGGCGGCGGGCTCCTGACGGAGGAGTTCGACCCGGCGACGATGGAGTCGCGGCTGGTCAGGGGGCTTTACGCCTGCGGGGAGATACTGGACATCTACGGGGACTGTGGAGGCTACAACCTCCAGTGGGCGTGGAGCAGCGGCCGCCTGGCGGGAGCCCGCGCGGCGGAAAGCCTGCGCGTCGGCTGAGGAATTATACGAATCCCGAGTAATCTGAGATTCGTATTAGGCGGCGGGTGAATTGCAGAATTCGTTCCCGCGGCAACACATGAATACGATATTAGACTTCTTCGGAAATTGATTTCACGCGGTCACCCTGAGCGCAGCCCCCGCGAATCGCCGTTCATGTGCCCCGCGGAGAGGCTATCTTCCATTATTTGGCATCTCAGCGCTCACGGGAAATCCCCAAAAATCCGCGCAAGTTTTGTTGACAAGCCGTAATCGAGCAAGTATACTCATACCATGATAAAGCTGAAGCTTTCGCTTGTATTCGGGGGCCTTGCCGTTCTGGCCCTTCTGGTGCTGATGTCCCCCGTTTTCGCAATCACGAAGATCACGGTCGCCGGAAACGAAAAGGTCACGGAGGCCGAACTTCTTGCGGCCTGCGGGGTGAAACAGGAGGACAGCCTGTTCTCGTTCAACGCCAGGAAGGCCGCGAAAAATGTCGCGAAAAACCTGAGTTACGTGGAGTCGGTGACGTTCCGGAAGGTCTGGCCGAACGAGCTTCGCATAACCGTCGCGGAGCGGAAGCTCAGCGGGTACGTCAAATACATGAACGGCTCATACCTGTACATAGACGAGAACGGCCGCGTCCTGGAGGTCTCAGGCATGTTCACCGAGGAACTGCCGGTGGTCGTGGGCCTGAAATTCTCGAAATTCAGCGTCGGCGAGCTTCTGGACGTGGACAACAAGACGTCCTTTTCGACCCTCGTGGTGCTGACAAGGCTGTTTGACAAGTACGGGATGCGGGATTACAAGGTGAGCAAAGTGGACGTTTCCGACAGCGGGGACATCCACCTCTATGTCCGCAACATCGACGTGAAGCTCGGAAGCGCGGCCGACGCCGACCAGAAAATACGGACGCTCCGGGAGATCCTGGGCAAGATGCCGGACGCGGACAACATCCGCGGCGTCCTCGACCTGACCGTGATCAGCGGAAAGTACACGTTCAAGATACTTACATAAAACAAATCCGCATATAAATCAGAATCGGAGGGATACGGCTTGATCGACATAGACATCGAAAAGAACACGAAGGCCCGCATCAAGGTCATCGGCGTCGGCGGCGGCGGCAACAACGCCGTGGACAGGATGATCGAGGACAATGTCCAGTACATAGACTTTATCTCCGTGAACACCGACCACCAGGCCCTGGAGAGGTCGAAGGCCCCGGTGCGCATCCAGCTCGGCGAAAAGCTGACGCGGGGCCTCGGCGCGGGCGGGCGGCCGGAGATCGGCAAGCGCGCCGCGGAGGAAACGCGGGACGCAGTGGCGCAAGCCATAGTGGACACGGACATGCTGTTTGTGACAGCCGGAATGGGCGGCGGGACGGGCACCGGCGCCGCGCCGATAATCGCGGGCATCGCGAAGGAAATGGGCATTCTCACGGTCGGCGTGGTGACCAAGCCGTTCGAGTTCGAAGGCCGGCCGAGGATGAAGAACGCCATGGAGGGCATCGCGGAGCTACGCAAGAACGTGGACACCCTCGTCATTATCCCGAACGAGAAGATTTTTGAGGTCATAGACGACGACACGCCGATAAAGGAGTCCTTCCGCAAGGCCGACGAGGTCCTGCGCCAGGGCGTCCTGGGCATAAGCGAGCTCATCATGATCGACGGGCTGATAAACCTGGATTTCGCCGACGTCAAGACCGTCATGGCCGAAAAGGGCGTGGCGCACATGGGCGTCGGGCGCTCCGCCGGCAAGAACAAGACCGAGACGGCCGCGGAGATGGCTATCAGAAGCCCCCTCCTGGAGACGACCATAGACGGCGCGAAGAGCGCGATCATCTGCTTCTTCGGCGACTCGTCGCTGGGCATGAGGGACGTCAACGACGCGGCCAACATAGTCAGGAAGTCCATCGACCCGGACGCGGAGATCATCTTCG
Source organism: Bacillota bacterium (assembly GCA_009782085.1). Classification (GTDB taxonomy): domain Bacteria; phylum Bacillota; class Clostridia; order Lachnospirales; family WQUN01; genus WQUN01. The sequence continues at coordinate 365 of WQUN01000211.1, read as the reverse complement.
GCGCGGCCATAGACGACGACCTGAAGGACGAGGTCGTCGTGACGGTCATCGCCACGGGCCTCGAGGAGAACGCGAAGAAGAAGGTGCTCCCGGGGATGAAGCCTATCTCCCCGATAATTCCCGAAGGCCCGAAGGAAAAATCGCCGGACGAGGCCCTACCCCGCGACAAGAGGGAGCCGATGCGGGAGCCCATAAGGCAGGCGAGGGGCGACGCTGACGGGGACGTGCCGTTCGACATACCGGTGTTTTTGCAGAGGAAGAGGAATTAGGAACTGTCCAGAAATAACATGCACATTTTTTTGAAACGACGAACGCTTCTACGGCGTTTCAAAAAAATATTTGATCAGTTTATTTCTGGACAGTTC
>WQUN01000210.1 GCA_009782085.1 Bacillota bacterium | reverse complement strand
ACCATAAGGCAAACGCCTACAAAACGAGGAGGGGTTCGAATGAAACTGAATTATAACCTGCAAGGCGCGGCACGCAAAAATCTGGTAGAAGCGGCCAGCAATATATTAGGCTGGACACCGATTTACAAGAAAGCGCCGACATTCGCATACGCTATAGCCAACTACATCATAGACAAGAACGGGGTTCTCACAGGCCCTGACAGTTTGGATTTGGAAGACGCGCTCCACCAAGCGGGTTTTGACGCGGAGAGCCGCGAATACGACGAGCCGGACACATACGAGAGCGGCTTGGATGGGATGGACGCGCTCCCCAGCTTCGAGGACTTGAACAAGACCGAGGGCGAGGAGCTTGGCCTCGGCCAGGAGCGCCGCGACTCCATAGGGGAGAACGGGATGCAAGCGAGTGACTGCCCGGAGCCGGAGGCCACAGAGGCCCAGCCCGCAGAAACAAAGCCTGATAAACGCGGCCTGCCGCGGCTGTACACTATCGACACGCGCGCGGGGAGATACACATCGCGGAAGAATTCGCGACGCGTGACGAAGCCGTCGCCAAAGGTTACGGAGAATACTTCAGCACCGCGCTCGGAACGGTATACAGCTACGGCGACGACCACACATTTGCACTTGTAACCTCTCAAAAGGCCGGCGATTGGGACACCACCAAAATCAAACGCGATTTCAGAGAGGCCCCGGCAGACGAGACGACAGCGCCGAAGCGCAAAGGCATCCTGGATTGCCAGGTCGACGCGCTCAACGAAAACGCCGGAGAGGGAGAGCATTGGGAGCGGCTTCACAGCGCACCGCAGATGGAATGCGGCAACGGCAGGTGGCGCAATCTTGACGGCACTTACGCCACGCAGAGTGGCTACCCGGTGCCGGAGGACAAGGAAGCAGAGCCGGTCGAGAACATGGAGGCCCAGTCGGAAACGGAAGTCACAATCGGCCATGACACGCTGACCATAGATGTTCCGCTCGACGGCTTCACGCCGGAGAAGCTGGCAAACCTGACAGCGATGGTCAACGCGAAAGCCCCGCTCCTGAAAGCGGCCCTGGGAGCCGAGGAGGTTCCGGTCATAATGCATGAAGACCGGCTCTCCTTCCCCTGGTTCAACAAAATCGACGCCGACCACACCGACGCCTACGCAATGCTGGTAACGCATATGTGCAGCGCGGCCCAACACAAGGTGCGGGTAACGGCCAAAGAGCGAAACTTCACAAACCCGAAATACGCGATGCGCTGCTGGCTGCTGAGCCTGGGCTTCATCGGAAACGGGTTCAAGACAGCGCGGAAGGTGCTACTGGAGCGGCTGGAGGGAAACGGGAGCTGGCTGAACGGGAGGCCGGGCGTGGAGGCGGAGGAAGCGGTCGCCACAGAGGAATAACATTAACGGCAAGGCGAAAGGGCTCCGAAAACGGAGTCCTTTTTCTATGGTTGACAATATCAGAATAATGCGCTAAAATATACCCATAATAACCAAAGAGGCGCTGCTGCAAACAGCGCCCCGATGGGTACTCGCGCAACCGCTATAAAGGCGGCCAGGCTGAACTAAACTACGGTGCCGGGAAACCGGCGGACATAGCCGCTCGTCCTAATGGCATAGGGGCGGCTATTGTTTTTTGCGGCGATTGAGGTATGTCAGCAGGGCAAGTATTAACATGCCGGTGCCTAACACCACGCTCACGACTTCAAACAACGTCATGGGCACTCCTCCTTTATGAGCATTGATGGGTGTATCGTTAAGGAGTTCAGCCCAAGGCCGTCCATATGCAATTGCGCTTGGCGGTAGTATAGCGGTTTATTTGCGAAAAGACAACTCAAAAAATCTGGAAGGCAGTCCCATTCGGGCTGCTTTTTTGTTTGCGCCGAAAGGGAAACAAAGATGTCAGATTTCATCTACAAACCTACGCCGCTCATGTTGCCGACCTTACCCGTTTTTCTTAACCTGCTCCGCGCCAACTGGCGCGCAGTGCCTGTGAGAATGCCTCCCGCAGCGGATTCCGTACCAGCCCAGAATGGCATTTATCGCTTCCGCGTTTTGATTCATCCCGAACGCGGCCTTGAACAGCGCCGTCAACTCAGCCCGCGTTCGGCCTTAAGGCTTTCATTTCCAGGCAGGACGATAAGTACCGCGCCACTTTCGGGCGGCGCGTAACTGCCCACCCGCGTCAATGCGTATTTATCGGAATCCTGAATTCCAAACAGGGGTATCCATCCATCAGAGTGCACTTTTTCAGCGGAATCATCGACATGTCCATCACGGGGCTGTTTTAGTATTTGTTGCCAACCCGCCGGTTATCTGGCATAATATGCGCAACGCAAATCCGAACAAATAGGAGGCGGGCCATGTTCACATCCCCTTATTTCAGCCCGGTCGTCATCGCCGGGCGGAACCTTCCCCCGGAGGAACTGAGCCGCAGCGGCTGCCTGGAGCACACCGTCCGAAACTCGCGCTGTCTGCCGCTCGGCGTTCAGTCTTTCCAGGGCATCCCATTCGACTGCGGGGATCGTTTCATTTACGTCAGGGACGGCTCGCTGCAGCTGACGTTTCCCCCTTTGCGCGCGCGTTACCTGGTCTTTCTGCACGCGTCGGAGACTCAGCCGCAAGCGGCCGGCGAAGACGGCATAGTCAGAAATTTCCGCGGACCCGCGCCGCTGATGGAGCACATCTGCGACTATGCCGTCCGGTATGCCGACGGCTCCGAAGTGACCGTCCCGATCCGCTCGCGCATGGAGATCAACGATATGCGCACTCCTTGGGGCCAGGGGCCGTTCCTGACTGTGCCTCACATACGGGACAAAGCCATTCCAACCGCGACCGACAACTTTTTCGCCGGACTGCCCGGAGCCCCTTGGGGCGGCAGTCAGACCCGCGTCTATGACGGGTGGAGCGAGCTGACACAATGGCTTTTCGCTTATGAAAATCCGTACCCGGATAAGCCCGTCATCGGCATGGAAATCAGGAAAAAGGACGGAAACGTCTTTCTGTTCGGCATTGCCGCGGGGGACGTCGCGTCGCACCCGCTGCGCTACGGCCGGCGGCAAAAGGCGCTGTTATCCCTGACCGGCGACCCGAAAGACGCTCTGAACCTGGTCGACATCGACCTGGGCCATATCATTTCCGTGACGCCGCAGCAAGTTTACGAGAACATCTCCTGGGAAAACAGCTCCGCCGAGGATATGCCCTCTGTGTCCGAGGGAAAGTACATTGTGGAATTCGACGCGCACGAGGACGCCATCCTGTACGCGGGCGAGGAGCGCGCACCGATCCCGTTTAAGGATATTCGGCGGAACGCAGGGATTTTCATTAACCCCGCGGAGCGCCCCGTAACGCTGAAAGTCCTGGACGAAAACAACAAGCCCGTCCCTGCCAAAGTGCACGCGCACGGGGCAGCGGGCGAATATCTGCCCCCGCGCAACCGCCATCGCATCCCGAACCCACACTGGTTCGAGGACTACGGCGCGGATCACACGCGCGGCGGGCACTGGAGCTGCTACATCGACGGGACGGCGGAGTATTGGCTCCCGTCGGGCGAGGTGTTCTTCGAGGTGACTAAG
>WQUN01000209.1 GCA_009782085.1 Bacillota bacterium | reverse complement strand
CGGGAGAGAAAGTCGTAGCCGCACGTCCGCTCAAACTGCCTGAGAAACGCGTCCCCGCTCATATAGACGTTCTCCTTGCGCGTGCCGGTTCCGAACTCGTCCAGAGCCATGCCGTCCAGCTGGACGCCCTTGCAGGCGTCCAGCAAAACGTCCACGGCTTCGTTCATGCGGGGATGCGAGAAATCCGGCCAGTCCACCACCCATTCCACGAAGAACAGCAGCTCGCCGTCCTTCGGGAAACGCCCCGATATTATCGGCGCGCGGTGGATATCCTCGCCGTACCGGACGAGGCCGGTGACGTCCTCCGCCTCAACGATGCGCCCATTCGCCCGCCGGACGTAAAAGACCTTCCTGGGACCGAGATAGATGGGGGAAGTCGCGGTGAAATCGGCTGTCGCGCTCAGGACGGCCTCGAAACGGAAGCTCCCGCCGGTCACGGCCGCGCTGAACTCGGCCAGCCATTTCTGGCGGGCGTCCGGATACCCGGAAAACAGCCCCTCGCCGGGATACGGGAAGGAGACGGCCGCTTTCAGCCCGGCGGCGCGCGCCTCTTCCACCCCCCGGCGGAGGGCGGCCTGCCCCTCGGGGGTGTATACGCCGAAATGCGAGTTCCGAAGCTCCAGGAAAACCGCGTCGAACCCCCTGGATTTGATGTCAGCGACCGCGGCTTTGATCTTTTCGGGATAGCTGACGAATTCGGTGTCCAGGGCGAACATAATGGGTTTGTCTATCATAATCACACCCCCGCACGAAAAGTGTTTCCACGGAAAGCCGCAAACCGCGCCCCGTCGTCATCCTGAGGGAAGTAGTAGATCTTTCACCACCGATATATTCGCTCTTCGGCATAAAGATTCTTCGCCTACGGCTCAGAATGACAAATTAGTTTCCGTGGATGCTCTAATACGAATCTCAGATTAAAACTTCACAGGCGGAGCCGAAACGCCGAACGCTTCAACGGCGTTCTCGGCGACAGACTGTGGAGATTTTGATCGAGATTCGTATAAAATGGGTTTTCGCGGGAACACAAAATTTCCGCGCCCGCTCCTTGACGAGGGAGATTATACCTTTATCGTAACATTTACGCAAGCCGATACTGGAGAACGGGCGCGGGAAATTACCGCGCAAATCATTGCGTAAATTATCGTGTAAATTATCGCACAAATTTTCGTGCAAATTATCGTGGGATACGCTAAAATACCGTAGGGGACGCCGCCCTCGGCGTCCCGCGTCACCCACGGCGTCCCGCGCCGCCCTCTTCTGCGGAAATCGGCTTTTGTCATTCTGAGCGAAGCGAAGAATCTTGATTTTAAGACCCTTCACTGCGCTCAGGGTGACAGCGAAAAATCAATTTCCGAAGAAGAACAATGAGCCAAGCCCCGAAAAACTTAGGAAGGATCTGACCCCATGCGCTCCGTATCCCCGGCCGCCGCGCGGGACAATTACCTGCGCGCCGCGCGGTTCGAAAGGCCCGATTTTATCCCCATGACCTTCGCGGTCAACGACGCCTGCTGGCACGCCTATCCGCAGGAATGGCTGTGCGAGCAGATGGAGCGGCGGCCGTTCCTGTTCCCGGATTTCAAGGCGCCCAGGCTGCCCTATACGCCCGATTATTCCCCCCTTGCCAGGAAAGACGCGCCCTTCACCGACGACTTCCGGTGCGTCTGGCAAACCGCGGAGGACGGGATCCTGGGCACGGTCAAACACCACCCCCTGGCCGACCTGGCCGGCCTGGAGCGATATATTTTCCCCGACCCGCGGCTCTGTTCCGGCATAGGCCCGATGGATTGGACGGAGGCGGCCCGGCATATGCGCGAACGGCGCGGGATCGGCGCGCTTTGCGCGGCCGGCCTGCGCCATAATCACACGTTTTTGCAGCTCTGCAACATAATGGGCTACGAAAATCTGCTCTTTGCCATGAGCGACGCCGACCCCCGCCTCGACCGCCTGATCGCGGGGGTGGAGGACTTCAACGCCGGGATCGTCGGGCGATGGCTCGCCCTGGACCCGGACGTGTTCGGCTACGGGGAGGATCTGGGTATGCAAACCGGCCCGATGCTGTCCCCGGCGCTATTCCGGCGCTATATCCTGCCGAGCTACCGGCGGCTTATCGAACCGGCCAGGGAAAAGGGCGTTCTGATCCAAATGCACTCCGACGGGGATATCCGCCTGCTGGCGGACGGCCTCGTCGAGGGCGGCGCCGACATACTGAACCTGCAGGACCTGGTCTGCGGCATAGATTGGATCGCCGCGCGTTTCGGCGGCAAAACATGCGTGGAGCTGGACATAGACAGGCAGAACGTCACCGTCTTCGGCTCTCCCGCGCAGATCGACACCTTGATACGGCGCGAGGCCGAAACGATCGGCCGCCCCGAGGGCGGCCTGATGATGGTCTTCGGCATGTATCCCGGAATGCCGCTGGAAAACGCCGCCGCGGTGATGGACGCGATGGAGAGATACGCCGCGGCGTGACGCGCGCGCGGCAAACAGGATATACGCGATGCGTCCGCATAAATCGGATGGTGTTAGTCGGAAATAAGGTTGAATTGCCAAATAGTAAAAACATACAGTAGGGCGGGGGCTTGCCCCCGCCGGAAACTCCCGTATGACCGCATGGTGCGGCAGGGGCAAGCCCCGCCCTACACATGCGGCGCATCATTCAAATATAAATAAGGTATGTTTCTTATACATTTAGTATTATCAAACCTGTTTAGGTGGATTTGTTGGAAACATCTTTGCGCAGCGGTAATTGCTGCTCACAAAAAATCACCTTCAAGTGATATTATCAATTCGGAGGATGCCATGTCGGCGGTTATCAGTTTACTTGAAAGACAGTTCAATGATAAAAATTTTCATTTTATAAAAAAGCCAATCTTAATCGGGGGGATGGCTATGGAGTATTATGGAATGAGGAAATCCGGCGCAGACATTGACTTAATAATCTGTGATGAAGATTATCAGGCGTTGGCTCATGAATATCCCGACAGCAGGAAAGACATTTGGGGCGATTTGGGAGTTGTGCTGGAGCCGTTTGAGATTTGGCGGTGTATAATGCTGTTGGATTACGATTTTTATTTGAAAGACGCTGTTGATGAAAAAATCGCTTATGTCGTTTCACTCGATAGATTACTCTTAATGCGTGTCTTTGCAATGGATGTTCCCAAGTACATGGATGACCTGAAAATAATGAAAGATTATTATTGTAGGACATTCCGGAATCGAGATTTTGCAAAAGTACAAGAAATAAATCTTGCCTCATATCAAAGTTCCGGCGGTACTATATGGGGCGGAAAATATATAGATTAGGAGTTTGATACTATGTCAGGATTGTTCACGCATGTTGACTGTATAGAATTGTATGTTCCCGACTTATACCGGAGTGCGAAAACATTTGTTGTACTCTGTTAGGGAGGTAGTTTCAAACCTCACAATAAAACGCGGTCGTTTCGCTTGCGGACGCAGTTTTCTTGGATACAGAGTATAAGGCAGTGGTACTCCTCGTTTTGGGGAATACCTGCCTGCCGTCGCGAATCGCGACGCCATACCCGCCAAAATGGCGGA
>WQUN01000208.1 GCA_009782085.1 Bacillota bacterium | reverse complement strand
TGATTAATCATTGAAGGAGCTATATATGGACAGACAAACCACCGTTCTTATGATCCTCGACGGCTACGGGCTTTCCGACCGCGTTGACGGCAACGCCATAGCGGCGGCGGCCACCCCGAACCTGGACCGGTTATTTTCGACATACCCCCGGCAAAAGGGCTTCGCCAGCGGCCTCGCCGTGGGGCTGCCGGACGGGCAGATGGGCAACTCCGAGGTCGGCCACCTGAACATCGGCGCGGGCCGCGTGGTCATGCAGCAGCTGACGCTTATCGGCAAATCCATTACAGACGGGGATTTTTTCAGTCAAAAGCCGTTCCTCGACGCGGCCGACAACTGCAAAAAGCACGACTCGGCTTTGCACCTCTACGGCCTCGTCTCCGACGGCGGCGTGCACAGCCACAACACGCACCTCTACGCCCTCCTGGAGCTCGCCAGGCGCCACGGCCTGACGAAGGTCTTTGTCCACGCCTTCATGGACGGCAGGGACACTTCCCCTTCCTCCGGCGCGGGTTTTTTGGCGGAGCTGGAGGAAAAAATGGCCGAAACCGGCGTCGGGAAGATCGCCACCGTCATGGGCAGGTACTACGCGATGGACAGGGACGCCCGCTGGGAGCGGGTCAAACTGGCCTACGACGCGATGGTCCTGGGCGAGGGCGACAGGGCGGCCAGCGCCGCCGAGTGCATGAAGAAGTCCTACGCGGCCGGCGTGTACGACGAGTTCGTCAAACCCTGCGTGATCGCCCGAAACGGCGCGCCTATAGCCGCCATCAGCGAAAACGACTCAGTCATATTCTTCAACTTCCGGGGCGACCGCGCCAGGGAGATCACCAGGGCCTTCTGCGACCCGAATTTCGCGGATTTCGGACGGGCGCGAGGATTTTTCAGGGTGTTTTACGTCTGCTTCACGGAATATGACCGCACTATACCCAACTGCCTGGTGGTTTTCCATGAGCAGTCCCTGGAGAACAACTTCGGCGAGTATGTCTCGAAGCTCGGCCTGACTCAGCTTCGCCTGGCGGAGACCACCAAGTACGCGCACGTCACGTTTTTCTTCAACGGCGGCAGGGAGGAGCCGTACCCCGGCGAGGACAGGATACTCGTCCCCACGCCCAACGTGGCCACCTTCGACCTAAAGCCGGAGATGAGCGCCTACGGGGTCACGGAGCGCCTCGTCGCGGCGGTCCTGTCCCGGAAATACGACGTGATAATCATAAACTACGCCAACTGCGACATGGTCGGCCATACCGGCGTTTTCGCCGCCGCGGTCAGGGCGGTCGAGGTCGTGGACGAGTGCGTCGGGAAGGCCGTGGAGGCGCTTCTATCCGTTGGCGGGCAGATGCTTTTGTGCGCCGACCACGGGAATTCCGACAAGATGGTCGACTACGAAACCGGCGAGGCGTTCACCGAGCACACCACGAACCCCGTGCCCGTCGCGCTTATCAACTGCGAAAAGGCGCGCGGCCTCAAAATAGGCGGCAGGCTCTGCGACATAGCGCCGACGCTGCTGGAGATGATGGGGATCGTGCAGAGGGAGGAAATGACGGGGAGAAGCCTGCTGGATTGACGAATGGAAACTGATAAGGGGTGGAATAAATGGGTTCGGCGTTTTATGATTATGAGGATCCAGGCCCGGAAATAACAGCCGATTTGTTCTTTGAAATAATTGATCTTCCTGAGAACCAAAATAAGACATATGAGCTTATCGACGGGTATATCATAGCCATGTCGGGTAACACCACTCCAAATCATCAAAGGATCAGCGGTTGCATTGCCAGAGAAATTGGCAATTATCTGAAAGGCAAGAAATGTGAGGTCTTTCAGGAATTGAATGTCTATCTTTTCAAAGAGGACATCGGAAAATGTAAGAATGTCTTTCAGCCCGACGTACTGATTTGCTGCGACAAAAGCAAATTGACTGACAGGGGCTGCGAAGGGACTCCTGAATTCATCGTTGAAGTAATCAGCGCATCCACATCATGGCGCGACTATTCCGTAAAACTAAAACGTTATATGGATTTCGGCGTCAAAGAGTATTGGATCGTGGACATGTTTTCCAAGCAGATAATGGTATATAAAAGCAGCGGCGATAATCCGCCTGCGTGTCTCATTTATACTTTTGCCGACAAGGTCCGCGTCGGGGTTCTGGAAGATCTGGAGATAGATTTCAGGGAAATATCGGAAACGTTAGGCTGATATCCGAACGGTGCGAAGAATCCCATACTTCGTCTTATAAATTATTTTGAGAGGAGTCTTACCAATGAAAGGCTTTATCGAGATCGTAGACGTATATGCCCGTGAGATACTGGATTCCCGCGGGAACCCCACCGTGGAGGTGGAAGTGGTCGTCGAGGCGGACGGCGAGCAGTCTGTCGGCCGCGCGGCCGTGCCTTCGGGCGCGTCGACCGGCGCGTTCGAGGCCGTGGAGCTTCGCGACGGCGACAAAGGCCGCTACATGGGCACGGGCGTCGAGAAGGCCGTCGAAAACGTGAACGAGATCATCGCCGACGAGATATGCGGCATGAACGCCCTGGATCAGGTGGCCGTGGACAAGAAGCTGATCGAGCTGGACGGCACGCCGAACAAGGCCAAGCTCGGCGCGAACGCGATCCTGGGCGTGTCGATGGCCGTGGCGAGAGCCGCCGCCGACGCGCTCAACATGCCGCTGTACCAGTATCTGGGCGGATTCAACGCCAAGCGGCTGCCCGTTCCGATGATGAACATCCTGAACGGCGGCAAGCACGCCGACAACACCGTGGACATGCAGGAGTTCATGATAATGCCAGTGGGCGCGGCGAGCTTCAAGGAGGCCCTCCGCATGTGCTCCGAGGTTTATCACAACCTCAAGAAAGTCCTGAAGGCCAAGGGCCTGTCCACCGCCGTCGGCGACGAGGGAGGCTTCGCGCCCGACCTGGCGACGCCCGAGGAAGTCATAGACGTCATCCTGGAAGCCGTGAAAAAGGCCGGCTACGAGCCCGGCAAGGACATACGCGTCGCGATGGACACCGCCGCGACGGAGCTTTACGACGAGAAGGACGGGAAGTACCACTTCCCCGGCGAGAGCAAGATGCGCGGCAAGGAGATTGTACGCACCTCGGCGGAGATGGTCGACCTCTACGAGGCGCTCGTGAACAAATACCCGATAATATCCCTGGAGGACGGGCTGTCGGAGGAGGATTGGGACGGCTGGAAGCTCCTGACCGAGCGTCTGGGCGGGAAGGTGCAGCTGGTCGGCGACGACCTGTTCGTCACCAATACGGAGAGGCTCCGGAAAGGCATAGACCTCGGCGTTGCCAACTCCATTTTGATCAAGGTCAACCAGATCGGCACGCTGACGGAAACTTTCAACGCCATCGAGCTCGCCAACCGGCACAACATGACCGCCGTCGTGAGCCACCGCTCCGGCGAGACGGAGGACTCCACCATCGCCGACATCGTCGTGGCCGTGAACGCCGGGCAGATCAAGACCGGCGCGCCGGCCCGCTCCGACCGCGTCGCCAAGTATAACCAACTGCTGCGCATCGAGGAGGAACTGGACGAGGCGGCCGAATATCCCGGGTTGCAGGCGTGGTTCC
>WQUN01000207.1 GCA_009782085.1 Bacillota bacterium | reverse complement strand
ACTCCGTATAACAGTATTTGCCCCATTTTTACACCCCCGGCTTCATTCTGCTATTTTAGCATGTTTTGTCATAAAATTCAAAGGTTTTCGGAGGCTGCCTATAAAGCAAGAGAGTTGATCATCCACCGTTTTTCTTGCCTCCTTAAAATCGCCGTGCGTTTTGCGTATCCTTTATTCCCCGAACACCTCCCTCAGGCTTATCTCGCACCCCTCCAGCGCGCGCACCGGAACCGCGTCGTTTTCGTCGTACATCCTCGTGACGTATTCGCCGTTCTCCAGGACGCACGCCTGCAAATGCCCGGCGTCCGGGTCGACGATCCAGTATTCCGGCACCCCGGCCTGCAGGTACAGCCGGAATTTCACGACCCTGTCCTGCCGCGCGGTCGACGGCGACAGAATCTCGATCACCAAATCCGGCGCGCCGTTGCAGACTTTCCCGTCCAGTTTGGACTTGTCGCACACCACGATTATGTCCGGCTCCAACACCGTATCCTTTCCGTCAAGAAGGCGCACGCCGAACGGCGCGGGGAAGACCTTGCAGGGCTTGCCCCTCAAAAACTGCCACAGCTGGCCGAACAACTCGCCAAGGGCTCCCTGGTGCTTCTGAATCGGCGGCGCCATCATCACCAGCTCGCCGTCTATGATCTCCGCCCTGACGCTTTCGTCCCAGGACATCCAATCCTCAAAGGTATAATATTGCTCCAGCTTTTCTTTCGGTATCGACATCGACGATCTCTCCCATCTATCTTATAACTCCTATATTTTCGCGTACGTTTTATCTTTCCGCCGCGGGGCGTCCCGCGGCCCGCCCCGCGGCCCATCCCGTCGAAAACGCCGTCTGGAGGTTATAGCCGCCCGTGAGCGCGTCCACGTCCAGCACCTCGCCGGTGAAATAGAGCCCCTTCACAAGCCTGGACTCCATCGTGGCAGGGTTCACCTCTGCGACGGCGACGCCCCCGGACGTCACCACGGCCTCATTATACCCCGCGCCGCCCGTTATAGTCAAATCCAGACTTTTCAGCGCCTTGCCAAGCGCCTTCCGCTCGCTTCTGGTTATTTCGCACGCCTTTTTCCCGGCGTCGATGCCCGCCCTCTCTATGATCACGGGGATAAGCCTCCGGGGCAGCAGATCGGCCATCGCGTTTTTTATGTCTTTATTCGCGTATTTGCCGAAATCCCGCAGGATCCGCCTGTCGAGCTGCTCCTCGCCCAAGGCCGGCTTCAGGTCTATCGACAGGACGGGGGCTTTGGCGTATCTGCCGGTCATCGCCCGCCCCGCCGGGAGGACGACGGGGCCGGACACCCCGAAATGGGTGAAGACCATCTCGCCGAAATCCTCGTAGACCTTCAAGCCCTCTATGACGACCTTCACGCCCACGTTCCGAAGGCTCAGGCCCATAAGGCCGCTTACCCACTTCTCCCGCGTGACAAGCGGCGTCAGCGCGGGGGAAAGCTCCGTGACGCGGTGGCCGGCCTCCCGCGCGAACCTGTAGCCGTCGCCGGTGGAGCCCGTGGCCGGATAGGACAGCCCGCCCGTGGCCACGATGACCGCGTCCGCCGGGGCGAAGCCGCTTTTTGTAAAAATTCCGGCGGCTTTCCCGCCGTCCGTTTTTACGGAAAGGACCTCGGAGTTCAGGCGGCGCTCGACCCCGTTTTCGGACATATGCCTCTCCAAAGCCCTGACTATGTCGCCCGATTTGCCGGAGCGCGGGAACACCCGCCCGCCCCTTTCGACGACAAGCGGCACGCCGAGGTTTTCAAAAAAATCCATCAGTTCGCGGCTTCCGAAAGCGTAAAACGCGCTGTATAGGAAACGCCTGTTGGCGGATATATGCTCCAGCATCTCCTCCGGCCCGCGGGCGTTCGTGAGGTTGCAGCGGCCCTTGCCGGTTATGAATAGCTTCCTGCCGAACCTGTCGTTTTTTTCGTATACTGAGACGGCCGCGCCGAGTTTGGCGGCTTCGCCGGCAGCCATCATGCCCGAGGCCCCGCCGCCGATAACGATAATCTTTTTCTCTCTCACACCCTGAAGCACCCGCCCCCGATAAACTCCCGGAGCAACGAATTCGTCGGGACGTGCTCGCTGGACGCTCCCAGGAACATATCCAGAAACTTGATAAGCCGCCTGGCCTCCGTGTACTCCGGCTCGTTTTTGGCGACGCCGAACAAAAGCGGCTCCACGAACTGCTTCAATACGCACATCTCATACACCAGCGCGGAGTTGAAAAACGCGTCCGCCTCCTCCTGGAACGGGAAGATGTTGCTGTTCTCCCCGCGCAGGACGGACGGCCACATGGCGATCGTGTGCCGGGCGCCGGCGCCCCGGAACTGGTTGTCCCGCACTATTCTTCGCACCAGTCTCGTATCCGTGGTGGGGATGCGGTTGTGGTCGTCCACGTTCAGCTGGGTAAGCGCGGATATGAATATCTTGAACTTTTTCGGCCTGGGTATGTCCTTCGTGAGCTTCTCGTTCAAGCCGTGTATGCCCTCTATGACCAGAACGTCCCGCGGCTCCATCCTGAGCCTGCGGCCTTCCTCCCGCCTGCCCAGAAGGAAGTTGAAGCTCGGAATGTCCGCCTCCCCGCCGGCGAGCAAAGCGGTCAGGTCGGCGTTCAGCCGCGCGATGTCGAGGGCGTCCACGGACTCGAAGTCGTAATTCCCATCTTTGTCCTTGGGCGTGTCCTCCCTGTTGAGGAAGTAGTCGTCCAGCGATATGACGTGCGGGTGCAGCCCGTTCACGCGAAGCTGCACGCAAAGCCGGTTCGCGAAGGTGGTCTTCCCGGAGGAGGACGGCCCGGCTATGAGCACGATGGATTTGTCCCCGCCCGTGACCCTGTCGGCCAGATCCGCCAGCTTTTTCTCGTGGAGGGCCTCGTTGACCTGCATCAGTTCCTCCAGCCCGCCCCGGCAGATGATGTCGTTCAGATTGCCGACGGTCTCCGCCCTCAGTATCCGCGCCCACTCGTCGGATTCGCGCAGAACCTCGAAGACCTTGCCGTTCGGCCGCATCTCCGCTATCTCGTAGTCGTTGTCCGCGGAGGGGAACCGGAGCATGAAGCCCCGGCCCTTGACGGAGAGCTTGAAGCTCTTCACGTATCCCGCGCCGGGGAGCATGTTGCCGTAAAAATAGTCGTAGAAATCGCCCAGCTTATACAGGCTGACGTTCGACACGCGGCGGTATTTTAGTATGCTGAGCTTGTCCGCGAGGCCCCATTCCGCGGAGAGCCGGAGCGCCCGCTCCAGCGGCACGACGTGCTTCTCTATCGGCTCCGCGGCCTCCACATCCTCCGTCATTTTGGCGGAGATCTCCTCCAGCAGCTCTTCCGTGACCTCGCCTTCGAGCTCCGGAAGCTCGCAGTAGTAATTCTTGTTTATGGAGTGCTCAATGACGACGCGCGCTTTTTTGCCCAAAACCCGCTTGGCGGCGCGGATCATCAGGAACGACGCCGAACGCTGGTACGCCCGGAAGCCGTTCGAGTCGGATATGTCCAAAAAAGTCACGGCGCAGTCGTAGAAAAGCGCTGTCCGCAGGTCCTGGAGCTCGCCGTTCACCTTGGCCAGGAGTATCGGCCTGTTCAA
>WQUN01000206.1 GCA_009782085.1 Bacillota bacterium | reverse complement strand
CCGTAACATATACCCAAAACGGGGACGCCAAGGTCGAAAATCTTCGGGTCGCACCTGGGCGCGGACTCCTTGTAAACGCAGACGTCGGGCCGACCGCCGCCCAGAATTATTCCGATCGGCGAGAGCTCTTTGAGCTTGCCGGCGGACGTCTCCCCCGGCCAAACCTCGGAATAGATCCGATTGTTCCGGGCTATCCTCGCCACCTGCTCCCCGCTGTGCCCGCCGAAATCCAGAACCAGCAAAGTTTCGCTCATATCTCCACAACCCCCTCGTAAACCTTCTTGCAGTCCCCCGTCATGAACACGGCCTCGTCGGTATAATTTATCACCAGATCCCCGCCGGGGAGCTGCACGGTTATATCCTGGCCTTTCTCGCAGTACCCGTTCAGCACGGCGGCCACCGCGGCGGCGCAGGCGCCGGTCCCGCTGGCCAAAGTCGCGCCGTTGCCGCGCTCCCAGACGCGCACCTTCAGCGTGTCGCGGCTCATGACCTCCACGAACTCCGCGTTCACCCTGTCCGGGAACAGCGGGTCGTTCTCGAATTTCGGCCCTATGTCGCGCAGGTCCAGGCTCTCCGCGTCGTCCAGGAAAACCACGCAGTGGGGGTTGCCCATCGACACGCAGGTGATGAAGTATTCGGCGCCGCCGACCGCCGCCCTCCGGTTGACGACCGCGCCGCCCGGCTCCGCGCCCGGAAGCCCCGAGACGTCCACGGGCACCCTGTCCGAGGCCAGCTCCGCTTTTCCCATGTTCACCTTCACGCTGGACACGAGGCCGTTCCGCGTGGCCACGGAGAGCTCTTTCACGCCGGAGCGGGTCTCGATTTTCATCAGCCGTTTGTTCACGAGCCCGCCGTCATAGAGGAATTTGGCGATGCAGCGGATGCCGTTGCCGGCCATGCCCCCCTCGCTGCCGTCCACGTTGAATATCCTCATGCGCGCGTCGGCCTCGGGCGAGACGGGCGGCAAGATCAATATCACGCCGTCCCCGCCGACGCCGTAGTGCCTGTCGGAGAGCAGCACGGCCAGCGATTCGGGAGAGTTTACCGCGGCGTCCGCGGCGAGGCAGTTGATGTATATATAGTCGTTCCCGCAGCTCTGCATCTTGGTGAACCTGATATTCATGCGCTCCGTGCGCATGTCGTTCAGGTCGATGAGCTCCGTGTTCGTCTCGTTGTAGCCCGAAAGGAGGCTGTCCGCCAGGGCGTTGGCCGTGTCTATGGACGTCAGGCACGGAATGCCCAGCGTGCATGCCTTCCTGCGTATCTTCACGTCGTCCATCGCGGGGTTCCGCCCCCTGGTGGACGTGGAGATGATATAGCTTATCTTCCCGCTCTCGAGAAGGGTGTATGTGTTGTCCGTCGGGCACTCGTGTATCTTGTTCACCGTCTCCACGCGCAGGTTGTTGCGCCTAAGGAGGCTCGCCGTGCCCTTCGTGGCGTAGAGGTCGAAGCCGGTCTCCGCGAATTTGCGCGCGATGTCGGTGATCTCCGTCTTGTCGCTGTCGCGGACGGTCACGAACACGCCGCCGCGCTTATGCATCCTGTATCCGGCGGCCGCGAGGCCCTTGTACAGCGCCTCCTCCAGGTTCTTGCCGATCCCCAGGACCTCGCCGGTGGACTTCATCTCCGGCCCCAGCAAGGTGTCCACGTCCGTCAGCTTCTCAAACGAGAACACCGGCACCTTCACGGCCACGTAAGGCGGCGTTTTGGCTATGCCGGACGAATAGCCGAGGCTTCGGAGCGTCGCTCCGACGCTTACCCGCGTCGCCAGGTCGCACATCGGCACGCCGGTGACCTTGCTGATATAGGGCACCGTGCGGGACGCCCGCGGGTTGACCTCGATAACGAAAATCTCGTTGTGATAAAGCACGTACTGTATATTTACCAGCCCGCGCACGTCGAGGGCCATGCACATCTTTTTCGTCACTTCGAATATCTGGCTTGCCAGGGCGTCGTCTATGTCCGCGGCGGGGTACACGGCGATGCTGTCGCCGGAGTGGATGCCCGTGCGCTCTATGTGCTCCATTATGCCTGGGATAAGCACGTCCGTCCCGTCGCAGATGGCGTCGACCTCTATCTCGCGGCCGCTCAGGTATTTGTCTATCAGAACGGGATTGTCCTGTTTTGAACTCAGGATTATCCTCATATACTCCGAGATGTCCTCCGGCGAGAACGCGATGATCATGTTCTGCCCGCCCAATACGTACGACGGCCGCATGAGCACCGGATAGCCCAGTTTGCCGGCCGCGTCCAGGGCCTCTTGCTCCGTCATGACGCCCAGCCCGGCGGGACGCCTGATGTTGAGCCGCTCCAGCAGACGGTCGAACCTGTCCCTGTCCTCGCAGATGTCTATGGAGTCCGCGGAGGTGCCGATGATGGTCACGCCGCGCTCGTGGAGCTTTTTCGTCAGCTTTATCGCCGTGCCGCCGCCGAAGGCCACTATCACGCCGACCGGCTTCTCGATATTTATGACGTCCATGACCTCGTCCGCGCAAAGCGGCTCGAAGTACAGCCTGTCGGCCGTGTCGAAGTCCGTGGAGACGGTCTCAGGGTTGTTGTTTATGACGATGACCTCGTAACCCAGCTTTTTAAGCGACCAGACGCAGTGCACGCAGGCGTAGTCGAACTCTATGCCTTGGCCGATGCGTATCGGCCCGGAGCCCAGCACGACTATGCGCTCCTTTTTGCTCGCCGCGCTCTTTTCTATGAACGGCAGCGCCTCGTTCTCCGTCCCGTTGCGGACCGAGTAGAAATAGGGCGTGCGCGCCTCGAACTCCGCCGCGCAGGTGTCCACCATTTTGTATACTACAGGCTTCGGCCGCGTATCGGTTTTGCCCTCCGCCAGGTTTTTCAGGCAGTGCAGGAACCACCGATCGATCTTCGTAATGTCGAATATCTCGTCCACGCCGACGCCGCGTTTCAGCGCCTCGTACACCACGAACAGCCGCTGGTCGGTGACGCTGCGGAGCGCCTTGCGTATCTCGCCGTCCGTCTTGTCCGCAAGCCGCGGCAGGTTCAGATCGGAAAGCCCGATCTCCGCGCCGCGCACCGCCTTGAGTATCC
The DNA here is from genome assembly GCA_009782085.1 of Bacillota bacterium. Classification (GTDB taxonomy): domain Bacteria; phylum Bacillota; class Clostridia; order Lachnospirales; family WQUN01; genus WQUN01. The sequence goes on along the minus strand of WQUN01000206.1, from coordinate 6,645 downwards.
CGCGCTCGAAGCAGTCCTCGATCGCCATGACCTCGCCCGTGGCCTTCATCTGCGTGCCGAGCTCCTTCTTGGCGTAGACGAATTTGTCGAACGGCCATTTCGGGAGCTTCACCGCCAGGTAGTCGATGGCCGGCTCGAAGGACGCGAAGGTCGTGCCGGTGACCGCGTTCACGATCTCGTCCAGGTTGTAGCCGATGGCTATCTTCGTCGCCACCTTGGCGATGGGGTACCCCGTGGCCTTGGACGCCAGCGCCGACGAGCGGGAGACGCGCGGGTTTACCTCGATCACGGCGTACTCGAAGGACTCCGGGTGCAGCGCGAACTGGATGTTGCAGCCGCCCTCCACGCCCAGCTCGTTGATGATGGCCAAGGCCGCGGAGCGGAGCATCCCGTATTCCTTCTGCGAGAGCGTCACGGCGGGGGCGACGACGATGCTGTCGCCGGTGTGCACGCCGACGGGGTCGAAGTTCTCCATCGAGCATATCGTGACGGCGTTGCCGGCCCGGTCGCGCATGACCTCGAACTCGATCTCCTTCCAGCCGGAGACGCACTTCTCCACCAGAACCTGATGAATCGGCGAGAGGGACAGGCCGTTGCGGGCGATTTCCCGAAGCTGGGCCTCGTTGTCCGCGATGCCGCCGCCGGTGCCGCCCAAGGTGAACGCCGGGCGGATGATAAGGGGGTAGCCTTCGGTCCCGGCAAACTCCACGGCCGCGTCCACGTCGTTGGCTATGACCGACGGGATGACCGGCTGGCCGATGTTTTGCATGGTCTCCTTGAAAATCTTCCTGTCCTCGGCCTTGTCTATGGCCTCCGGCGAGCTCCCCAGCAGGCGCGCGCCGTTCTTTTTCAAGAAACCGCTCTTGGCCAGCTGCATCGAGAGCGTGAGGCCCGTCTGCCCGCCCATTCCGGACATGACGCTGTCCACGCGCTCCTTCTCGATGATCCGCTTGACTGTCGCGAGCGTCAGCGGCTCGATATATATTCTGTCGGCGATGTGCTGGTCGGTCTGGATAGTGGCCGGATTCGAGTTGGCCAGGACGATCTCTATCCCGTCCTCGCGGAGCACGCGGCAGGCCTGGGTGCCCGCGTAGTCGAACTCCGCGGCCTGGCCGATGACTATCGGCCCCGAGCCTATCACCAGAACTTTTTTGATGCTCCTGTCTAGCGGCATACGCTCACCCCCATGGCCTCGAAGAATCTGTCGTACAGAAAGCCCGTGCCGTTGGCGCCGCCGCCGGAGTCCGGCGTGAACTGCGCCGAAAACGCGGGCTTGTTTTTATACGAGACGCCCTCGCAGGTGCCGTCGTTTATGTTCACGAACGACTGTTCGGCGGTTTTGGCGTCTATGCTTCCGGAAACGACCGCGTAGCCGTGGTTCTGCTCCGTGATATAGAAGCGCCCTGTCGCTTGGTCGCGCACGGGCTGGTTCGCGCCCCTGTGGCCGTATTTGAGCTTATACGTTTCGAAGCCGTGCGCCAGGGCCAGGAGCTGATGCCCGAGGCCGATCCCGAAAACGGGCGCGCCGGAGGCGGCCATGTCCGCGACCCCGGCGATTAAACCGGGGTTGTCCGCCGGGTCGCCGGGGCCGTTCGAGAGCAGTATCCCGTCGGGCTTCGCGGCGTATATGTCCTTTGGCGCGCAGTCATGGGGGAATTCGAAGACGTCCGCGCCCCTTTGCAACAAGGCCTCGCGCACGCGGCGCGCGGAGCCGAAGTCCAGCAAAGCGACCGTCGGCCTGCGGCCCGCCGGGCTCTCCGTTTTGAAAAGCCGGGGCGTCTTCCTGGAGACCGCGGCGACAGCGCCGGTTATCCGATAGGCCCTGATTTCGGCCAGGTCGGCTTCGCTTGGCGGCTTCGCGGTGATTTTCCCGTTCATGACGCCGTTTTCCCTGATCATCCGCGTGACCGCCCTCGTGTCGATCCCGCAAAGGCCGGCGATACCTCTTTCCTTAAAAAAAGTGTCAAGATTGCCCTCGCTTCTGAAATTGGAAGGGTCCTGACACGGATATTTCACGATATAGGCTTTCGGGCCGACGACGCCGCTTTCAAAATCGCACGGGATCACGCCGTAGTTGCCGATCAGCGGGAAAGTCTCCAGGAGTATCTGCCCGTAAAAGCCCGGGTCGGTCAAAGCCTCCAAATAGCCGGTCATGCCGGTGGAAAAGACGACCTCCCCGGTCGCCTCACCCTCGGCGCCGAAAAACCGCCCCTCGAAAACCGCCCCGTTTTCGAGCGTCAGGTACGCCGCGTTAGACATTCGCATTCCTCCGATCCTGTATATTTCCTCAAAACAATTCCAGCTGTTCCGGCTCCGGGTCTTCCTCCTCCATGCCGTTGTCCCCGGTGAAGCAGTTTGTGCAGAACGGCAGTGAACACTTGCCGCAGGCCTCCCGCAGGCCCTCCATGCTTATGTAGCCCAGGCTGTCCGCGCCCATGCGCTCGCGTATCTCGTCCAGGCTCATCCGGTTGGCGATGAGGTCTTCGGGCTTGGGGATGTCCGTGCCGTAGTGGCACATGTGCACGAACGGCGGGGAGGATATCAGGAAGTGCACCTCTTTCGCGCCGGCCGCCTTCAGCCTCGGGATCGTGCTGGTGATCGTCCCCCTGACGATGGAGTCTTCCACCACGACGACCCGCTTGCCCTTCACGTTCGCGGTCAGGGGGTTCAGCTTGATGCGCGCGACGCTCTCCCTCTGGGACTGGGTGGGGTAGATAAAGCTCCTGCCCACGTACCGGTTCATGACGAAACCGGACACGAGGGGGATCCCGCTGGCCGCGCTGTAGCCTATGGCGGCGTCGAGCCCCGTGTCCGGGACGCCGCAGACCACGTCCGCCTCGACGGGGTACTCCCTCGCCAGCACCCTGCCCATGTTGTACCGGGCCTCGTAGACGTTCAGCCCGTCTATCAGCGAGTCCGTCCTGGCGATATAGACGTACTCGAATATGCAAAGCCCCGCCGTTTTTCGTTTTTTGCGGAGCTCCACGCCCTGGAAGGTTATCTGGCCGTTTTCGGCGCAGATGACCTCGCCGGGTTTCACGTCCCGCAAAAACCCGAAGCCGCAGGTGTCCAAAGCGCAGCTCTCCGAGGCGACCGCCACGCCTGCCTCGCTTTTGCCGAAGCACAGCGGCCTGTAGCCGTTCGGGTCGCGCACGGCGATCAATTTGCCGTCCCCGGTCATGATGATGAGCGAGAACGCGCCTCTCAGGTCGTTTGCCGCGCGTATGACGCCGCGCAGGGGGTTTTCCTCTTTCATTATGCAATAGGCGATGAGGGAGGAGACGAGTTCGCTGCTGCTGTTGACGTGGAAGTTGAGGCCGTGGCTCCGGAGCCTGTCGCGTATTTCGTCGGCGTTGGCCAGAGTGCCGTTTAGGGAGGAGGCTATGCGGCCGGTCAGATACTCGGTGATGAACGGGCCGGCGCCTTCGGCGGAGTTGCCGTTTTTGGAATACCTCGTGTGTCCGACGGCCGTCCTGGCCTCGGGGAACGAGCTTAAGACCTTGCTGGAGAAGACCTCGCTGACAAGCCCCTCGTTCTTGCGGCAGATGATCTCGTTTCCGGAGACGACCGCGATCCCGGCGCTCTGCTGGCCCCTGTGCTGAAGCGTCAGGAGGCCGTTGTAGGTGATCCCCGCGGCTTCGTTCTCAGAGACGAGGCTGACCCCGAAGACCGCGCACTCCTCGTGAAGCTTGTCGTCCGTTGGCATATGCCCTTTTGCTCCTTTTTCACAGAAAAGCGCCTCAAGGCGCGGCGCATGATACGAATCCAAGTTTATATGATTAGTCAGTATATATCAGAAGGCCCGGCTTGTCAAAAAAATTTGCCGCGCCCTGCCGCGCCCGCACGGCAAGCGCATGAACTTCAAAATGTTTTTGCGCTTCGCCGCTGCCGTGACACACCCCCGCTTGACAAGGCTCGCGGCGCAATATATAATACATACCATGCTACTGTGGCTCAGGGGTAGAGCAGCGCACTCGTAATGCGCAGGCCGTCAGTTCGAATCTGACCAGTAGCTGGATGAAACTTCCTGTCACCTCAACGGCTGATGGGGAGTTTTATTTTGTCCCGTATTAATAATGCCTGTAGCGGCGATGCTGTTATGAGAGGCCGTACAACGGTCAGACGGGTTTCTTTCATTCCTCCGCCCAGTTCATCAGCCGCAGCCCGGCTATGTTCTCGAAGTGCTTGACGTTGTCCGTTACCAGGGTGTAGCCGTTCACAATGCAGAAAGCGGCGATCAGAATGTCCGCGTCACCTACAGTTTGGTTGGCGTCATGCAAATAGGTCTATCTCCCTCGCCAGATTAGCGCGTTCAAATTCCGGCGGTTCTTCCCCGCTTGCATGGACGGCGGCCATAAAATCATCAAATGCCGCTAACTGCTCGTTGGATTCCGCTACCTGTGATAAATTTTTGATGAATATCAAAATAGCGTCTCCGCGCTCCGTAATGGGGTTCCCGTCCAACGTCTCGAATTTCCCCTCGTCATAATAACCTTGATATGCTTGCATATCATTCCGCTCCTTTCGCGTTGTCCCCGTTGCCCATTAGCTTGCCCAACATAAGCCGCCGTTTTTCAATGCGGGCCTTCTCCTTCGAGCAGAGCTGTTAAGAAAAAACCCCGCTCTCCTGTTTATTGTGCCCCCAAGGGGGATTATACCGGATGCAGAAAACATTTGCCGACGACGAGCCGATTCGACGAACGCTTCTGCGGCGAATCGGCGACGGAGGAGGCTAATGTTTTCGCACTCCGGTATAGCGGGCGGGGATATCCGTGTCCGGGCACATCAAAATCATCGGCTTTTTGCCCGCGTCCAGCCATAAGAGCGTTTCCAGCACATCTTCCCTCGCCGCGCCGACGCACCCGTACGTCGGCTTGCCGTAGATGTGGAAGAAATACGCGCTCCCGGCGTAGGGCGTCCTCTCGGAGTTGTAGCCGATCACAAAACCCAGGCTGTAAGCCGCGACATCCATGTTTTCCGCGCTGCTCCACCGGCCGTTGTTGTCTCCGCGTTTCTGCCAGGTGTTGTACAGGGCGGATTTGGGGTCGTCCACCCAGACGTCGTCTTTTGCGATCTTCCTGTAGGCCAGTTTCGTCCCGGGGTTGTCCGCCGCGCCGAAGGCGGTTCCCACGGCGAACAGGCCCACGGGCGTGTTCCTGCGCCCCTCCAGCAGCTTCTCGTCCGAAAAACCGTCCTGGCCGATGAAACAGCCGAAGTTACGCATGTTTTGCCATACGCCGTTTTTGCCAATTTCGTACAAATGCGCGCGCCCGGCGCTGACGCCGTAACCGGCGGCGGTCACCGCGACGAGCTGCTCCGTCCCGTCTGGGATATCGAGGCCAAAGGCTATGTTTTCGGATAAAACCTTCGCCAGATACGCCTCCGCCTCCGCCTTCCCGACCGTCCGCCGGGGGCCGAGGCGGTCCCCGGCCGTTTCTATGTAGCCACGGACGACGTTCTCCGCCAGGTACGCCCTCGCGTATTGGCTTACGCTTTTGCCGTCCGCGTAGCGCGCGAGTATCTCCTCCGCGTCGCAAACCGGCTGTATCCGCAGCGCGTTAGACGCGACGCAGACCATGTCCTCGAACGCGACGGGCGCGTCCGGCCGAAACGAGCCGTCCGGGTAGCCGCTGACATAGCCTTTGGCCGCGGCGGCGGTTATCGCGCCGTAATCGGCGTCCCCCTCCGAGACGTCGGAAAAGGAAACGGCGGTTTTCGGAGGGCCCAGAGGCAACGGGACGGTTTTTTCACCGATGGCCGCCAAAAGGACGGCGGCGAACCCGCCCCGCGTCAAGGGCGCGGGAGGCGCGGCCGCCGCAAGACGGGGCGCTGACAGGACAATCGCCAGCAGCGCCGCGGCAAAGCCGGCCGCGTATAATCCTGCGTTTGTCCTAATCAATATCTTATCACCGACCTGACCTCATACCCCTCCAGCATCTTCCGCCCCCCAAGCCCCTCCAGCTCGATGAAAAAGGCCATTCGGGCCACTTCCGCGCCCATGTCCGCGATCAGCTCCGCTATGGCGCGGCCCGTCCCGCCGGTGGCCAGCAGATCGTCCACGACGGCGATTTTCTGGCCTTTTGTTATGGCGTCTTTGTGCACCTCGATGATCGAATGCCCGTATTCCAGCGCGTAGCTCCTGCCGACCGTCTCCGCCGGGAGCTTCCCGGCTTTGCGCACGGGGACGAAGCCCTTCCCGGTCAGATAGGCTATGGGGACACCGAAGATGAACCCGCGCGATTCCGGGCCGGCCACCAGGTCGAAATCCGCGCCCTCCAGGCGTTCCATCAAAGCGTCCACCGCCAGCCGCAGGCCCGCGGCGTCCTTAAGCACGGTGGTTATGTCCCGGAAGAGTATGCCTTTTTCAGGGAAATCCGGGATCGTCCTGACCATCGACATCAGCGTTTCGGTAATTTTATCCAATATCGCATCTCCGTCTTCGTAATATTTATCGTATGAAATTCGTCCAGACCGCGGGCTCCTCCTCGGGCAGCGCGACGCCCGCCTTCGCGCCGGCCTCCAGGCATTTGAGGATATACGCCATATTCCGGCCCAGCACGCGCATCGTGTACATGCCCTCCGCGTCCTTCCGCACGTCCTCCGGCGCCGAACCGTGCACCATGTTCCAGTAACGCGAGGAGACGA
>WQUN01000205.1 GCA_009782085.1 Bacillota bacterium | reverse complement strand
ACCGGAGTGCGAAAACATTAGCCTCCTCTGTCGCCGATTCGCCGCAGAAGCGTTCGTCGAATCGGCTCGTCGTCGGCAAATGTTTTCTGCATCCGGTATAGTACATCATCCCAGAAGTAACTGCTCAGCATCCGGTATAGTACATCATCCCAGAAGTAACTGCTCATTGTCATTCTGAGGCGAAGCCGAAGAATCTTAGACCCTTCGCTGCGCTCAGGATGACATTTGGGCCTTTATTTACGATACGTTGTACTAGTAAGATCCTTTCCCCGCGCTCAGGGTGAAGGCGCAAATCAAATTCAGAAGAAGTTTATCTCCGAAACGATGCGCGCAATCGCGCGTCACGGCCCGGCCGCGTTTTCCAGCCTTTCCCGGATCGCCCTCGGCCCCTCGCCGGCGCGGATCGCCAGAACCCCGTCTATCTCCATTCCCCTGACGAGCGCCTCCCTGCGCGCCGCGAGCCTCAGCCTGGCCGCGGCCGGCTTCGCCAGGAGATACGCGGCGGCCACGCCGTAGAGCGCGGCGGCCGGCGCCGCCCGGACGGCCCACGCCGCGCCGGCGCCGTCCGGGAAGCGCAGGGCCGCGACAAGGCCCGTCAGCGCGCCGATCACGCCCCACGCGGGCGCCGCCTGCGCGATGAATTCCCAGACCGCTATCGCGCCGGCGCGGCGTTCGTTCAGATATTCCAGCTCCGTCTCCATCGCGCTGCGTATCGTCTCCGGCGGCGCGCCGTCCGCGGCCAGCATCAGGCCCTTTCGCAGGAACGGGTCGCCGGTGTCCGCGGCGAGCTCTTCCATAGCCAGGACGCCGTCTCTGGCGGCGGCCTCCGCCAGGCGGACGATCCGCCAGACGGCCTCGCCGGCGCTTTTGTCCGGTATTTCAAAAATGCAGGCCAGGCTTTTGAACCCCTCGAACACGGTTGACGGCGGGAAAGCCGCGTAGACCGCCGCGACCGTGCCTCCGAGCGTTATCAAAGCCGCGGGGGCGTCGAGAAAGCGCGCCGCCAGGGCGACGTCATATTCCGACGCGGCGAGCGCGGAGAGCGCGATAACGGCCAGCCCGGATAACAGGCCGACAACGGCCGCCGGGATCATGAAAAATTTTCTCATGCCGTATGCCGTTAATGAGCGTCCGGCCCTTGGCCGCGGAGTATCTCCCTCTTGTGCCCCGTGACCTTGTCCGTTACCTCCCGGACCGTCTCCCTGACGATCAGCTTGTGGCCGGTCGTCATGGTGATGGTCGTGTCCGGCGTGGATTCGATGTATTCGATCAGGTCGCTGTTGATGCACAGCTCCGTCCCGTTCAGCTTGGTCACGCGTATCATGGATGGTCTTATCTCCTCAGGTTCACCAGTTCCTGGAGCATGTCGTCGGAGGCGGTTATTATCCTGGAATTCGCCTGGAAGCCCCGCTGGGTGGTAATCATGCTCGTGAACTCCGCCGACAGGTCCACGTTCGACATCTCCAGCACGCCGCTCTGGAGGTTCCCCTCCAGCCCTATGCCGTCGAAGGCCCCGGAGTTCGGCGAGGCCCGGTACATGTTGTTGCCGGACTTTTCGAGGCCGGCCGGGTTCTGGAATTTAGCCAGGGGTATCTGCGCGAGAAGGCGCTGCGCCCCGTTGGAGTATATGCCGGTGATCTTCCCGTCCGGACCGACGTTAAGGCCGGTGAGCGTCCCCGGCGCGTTGCCGTCGCGGTTCGTGGCTATGGCCGTCGTCCTGTCGTTGACGAACTGGTGCAGGTCCATGAAATTGACGTTGAGCATACCCGTGCCCCCGCCCAGCGTGGCGGACGGGTCGAGCCTGGCGGACGGCGTGACCGGTATCCGGGCGGTGTAGGAGGCCGGGTTCAGCGGGTCCACGGGCCCGCCGCCTATCGACGTTATCATGCCGTTCGTGTCGAAGGATATGTCGAAGGGGGCGAGCGCGGCTATATTTACCGGCTTTGTCCTGTCCTCGTTGGCGTAGACGACGCTGCCCGGGAACGCGACGTGCCAGACGCTGGCGGCCGGGGACGAGACCGCGGCGTCGTAGGTGAGCCGCACGTCCATCAGGTACTTGTTCCCGACGCTGTCGAAAAACGACATCGTCTTGTTGACGACGGGGTCCTCCTGGGGGTTGATGTTCCCGGCCATGTCGATGATCGTCGTGGACTCCGGGTTGGCGTAGCTCTTGCCCGCGCCGACCGTGACCGGCGCGACGGCCGTCTTTGCGACCGCGTACTGGCCGGTGGCCGGGTCGCGCACGGCGTCCCAGCCCATCAGCTTCATGCCGTTCAGGCTGAGGTTGCCCTGGAGGTCCTCGCTGAAATTGCCGGCGCGGGTGAAATAGGTGCCCGCGGCGTCGCTGACGACGAAGAACCCGTCGCCGACGACCATCATGTCCAGCGGGTTGTCCGTCCTCTCGAACGCGCCCGGCGTCATCAACTTGTCGATGGAGGCCACGGAAGAGCCGAGGCCGATTTGCATCGGGTTCACCCCGCCGCGGCCCGTCGTGTCGTTCGGGGCGCTGGCCCCGGAGACCGTCTGGTTGAATATCTCCGCGAAAGTCACCCTGGCCGACTTGAAAGCCACGGTGTTGACGTTCGCGATGTTGTTCGCTATGACGTCCATACGCGTCTGGTGTATCCGGAGCCCGGAGACCCCGGAAAACAGTGAGCGCATCATAGAAATGACCGCCTTTCGTTACTGGATGCTGGATGCTAGAAGCTAGAAACTGGAAACTAGAAACTGGAAAAACCTTGTATGCGAATGCCATATTATTCCCGGATTTTGGATAGCGTATCCAAGCAAAATGATAATGATTGGCAAACGTATTCCAATTATTCTATTCTACATATTCTATTAACCTGGCAATATCGGCGAGCGTAGGGCGTGGGCTCTGCTCCCGCCGCCGCCGGTAACGATAATCATTTACCTGTGTGATCGCGCCGGCCTCGGAGCGCCGGGTCGGCGCTCCATACGACGTTATCCCTTTGTTTGAACGCTTAATTAACATTTATTCGCATTAATCTGTTTTCATCCGCAAAATCCGCGTTGCCAATCTTTGTCTTTGTTCGCCTGTCTGAACGCTAAATCCCCGTTTACCGCCTATTGCCGCCCGGAAACTTCCGAAACATCCGAAACATCCGTTATCGAGCCTATCGGCACCTCGGACCCGTTCACATTTACATACACCTCTCCGTTTTTCACGCTCACTCCCTGCGCCACGCCGGACACTTCCGACGCGGGTCCCGCGCCGTCTTTGAACGAGCCGCTGACATGCCTGCCGATCAGAGCGAAGCCCTGTGAGAGGCTCATGCTTTTGTTCATGTTCTGCATTTGCTCCAGCGACGCGAACTGCGCCATCTGCGCCACGAACTGCGTATCTTCCATCGGATTCATGGGGTCCTGATACTTTAGCTGCGTTATCAGGAGCGAGAGGAACGCGTCCTTGTCCAGGATCCCCCCCGCCTGGCCGGGCTTGGACGCCGGCGGCCGCGTCTGGGCGGCGGCCGGCGCGCTTACCGAAGCGGCTGTGTTTTCCGAATAAACGGGCATCTGACAATTCCTTCCTGCATGTCTTATAGGGAACGGCTTACGCCAATAAATCCAACCCGTCCGTCCCCGCGGCCGACAGAACGGCTGTGTTTTCCCGCGCGTCAACCGCTTCCGCCTCGGCCGGCCCCCCGGAAATACCCGATACCCCGCCGACGCCGGAGATTTTGCGGGCCTGGCTACGGGCGCTTCTCTGCTCCCGCAGGAACCGGCTCATCTGGCCGTCCGGATCGACCGAGACCGCCAGCCGCGTCACCTCCAGGCCCTGCCGGGCCAGAGACTCGCGGAGCCGCTCGAAACCGGCCTCAATGACCTCCTTGACGCGCTGGCTCTCCGCGACAAACTGCGCGGTGACGGCCCCGTTGTCCGAGGCGATTTTCATCGAGACTTCGCCGAGGCTCTCCGGCCTTAGCCTGATCCTGACCTCGGAGGCGTTGCCGGCGGGCGCGCCTTCCAATTTGAGCTTATCCATTATCTGCCTGACCGCGTCGGCCGCGTCGGCCCCCCGCGGGGCTTCCGCGCGGGCGCCGGAGCGCGCCGGCTTTTGGCCGTCGGGCGCGGAGGCCGGCCGGGCGTAATCGGCAAAGGCAATCTGATTTTCGGGCTCGCTCCGTTCCCGGAGCGGCGGGGCGTCCGCGGTCACGGCCGGGGCCTCCGCCTGTTCGGGGGCCTGTGCATCCGGGTATTCAACGTCCGCGCTGAGAAATATGGCTGTGTCGTCGAAAACCGGGTCTTCCCTGGGCGATTCGGGCGGAGCGCCGTAAGCGGGCAACGGGATTTGCGCCGCGCGGACGGCCTGCGCCTGCGTCGGCGCGTTTTTGGCCGGAAGCGCCGGCGGCGGAAGGCCCGCGGCCGTTTCCGGGAGGTCGTCTCCGGCGGCCTTGATTCCGTCAGCCTCCGCGTACGCGGCTACCAGCTCCGCGGTCATCCGGTCGAGGCCAAGGCCGGCGGCTTCTGTTTTAACTGGCGCTTTGCCGGCGGCGTCCGGTTCCGGCGCGCCGACTGTTTCCGCGCCCTGAACGACGGCGGCGCCGGTGTCCGCCGGCGAAGTTTCAGCTGCGGCCGCCGCTGCGGGGACGACACCCCAGAGGATATAGGCGTTCGCGACGGCAACCGCGTCCTTTTGCGTTTCGCCGGCCGTTACGGACGTTTTGGCCGCTTCCGCCGCCTCTTCGCCTTTACCGGGCCCATCGGCCGGCGCGTCAGTTCGCCGCGCCGCTTTGTTCCGGACGGCGGCGCTCGCGGACGGGTCTCTGCTTATCCGGGCGTCGGAGGAAACCTCCCCGTTTTTGCCGTCGCGGGCGTTTTCGCCGCTGTCCGCTCCGGCGGCCTTGCCCGCGGCCGGCCGCGCCGCGTTTCTTACAGCCGGCCTGGCCCGCGGATCCGGGACGCTTCCGCCGGGTTTTGCGCGGGAGGCCGGGGCCGTATGCGCCTCCGGCCCGCTTCCGGCGTCTCTGACGAGGCCCTCGCCGCTTCCGAATATCTGATCGAAAAAGTTCCCGAAGCTGCCGGCCGATTCGGAGGCGGAGAGCGAAAAGCCCGTTTTAGCCGCGCGGCTTTCCAATTTCCGGCAATCGAACCGGTGGTTTTCCAGGAGGGTTTTTGTCAATTCCATAATGACACCGCCTATAGTGAGGATTTTCCGAGGATGCTCTTAATAAACCGGCTTATGGCGCCGGGGCCATCATCTTCGCGACGACGGCCGCGTTTTTAGTCTTCATCTCGTTTAGTATCGCGCTCGCCGAGGCGCTGTCCATGTTCCCTAGCACGCTGACGACGAGGCCGATATCCGTCGGGACGAGCGTCTCCAGGGCCGCGGCGGCCGCGGCGCTGTCCATGCCCGCGATGAGCTTCGCGTACTTGCGCTCCTCCGCCGACTGCTCCGAGAGGCCCACGGCCTCGCCGTAGAGCTTTTCGGCGTTCTCCGGGGATACGGAGGCGTAAAAGTCCGCGTAGGCCTGCGGGTCGTTCATAGCGATCATGCGGTCGAAGGCCGCCTTGTCGCTCTTGAACTGCTCCTGCTGGGCCTCGAAAACCTTAAGCCTGTCGTTTTCCGCCCGAAGGGCGTCGTTGGAGTCGATCAGGGTCTGCACGTCCCTCTGGCTCTGAAGGAGCTGCCCGGTCAGGTCGTTCACCCTGGCGGAGAGCTCCGCGGCCGCCGGCGCATCCGCCGGCGCGCCCGCGTTTGCCGGCGGCAGGAGGTTCCTGATGATCGGCGCCTGTTCGAGCGCCGGGATCACGACTCCCGTGCGCAGGCCGAAAACGTCGAACGCCAAAACCGCGGCGGCAGCCGCCAGAACAGCGAGCAGCACGATCAACGGCGCGGCTTTTGAGCGCTTCTTCCGCTCTATCAGCCGCTTTTCCGAATTGGCAACTATCGCGCGCGCCGGCCTGTCCGCGCGCGAAGCCGTCCCGGCCCGCGCGACCGCCGCGCCGGAGGACTTGCCGCCTATGTCAGCCTTGTCAGCCATTTCCGCCGCCATGTCAAGCGTCATCCCCTTTTTTGAATCTGTAACTCACTATCTCGTCCACCACGCGCTGCTCGGCCAGTTTTTCCTCCCGGCCGAACTCCTCCAGGGCCTTGCCCCTGAGGATTTCGAGCGCCTTCTTCTCCTTGACCGCCTCCACCAGCTCCAGCCGCTTCTTTTCGGCCTCGCCCTCGGCTTTTTCGACGGCGGCCCCCTGCGCCGCGAGCCTCTTGTCCATCAGTTCGGCGTAGCCTCCGTACGCCCGCATAAGCGCGGGGTCTATCGGCTTTTCGAGGCTTTTGCGAAAGGCCGCCAGGTTTTCCGCGGCGGCGCGCGACAGGCGCGCCTTTTCGGCCTTCTCCCTCTCGAGGGCGCCGACCGCGCGGCCGTATTCCTGCTTCTTCCGGTCCTCGAGCTTTTCCTTCAGGTTGAGGTAGCCCGCGAGTTTGAATCTGAATTTAGCCATTTATCTCCAATATTTCGCTCATAGTTTTGAGCGTCTCCCCGAATGCGAAGTTGTCCGAGGTGGCCTGGGTCAGGAAGCCGTTTATCGCCGCGTGTTTCGCCAGGGCGTCGTCTATCTCCGGGCTGCTCCCTTTGACGTAGGCCCCGATGTTGATCAGGTCCTCGGCGTCCGCGTAAACCGCCATCGACTTTTTTATGAGGTTCGCAGTCTCCCGGTGTTCCTTCGTCACCACGTCTGGCATCACGCGGGAGACGCTCGCCAGGACGTCTATGGCAGGGTAGTGGTTTTTGTTGGCGATTTTCCTGGACAGGACGATGTGCCCGTCCAGAATGCCCCTGGCCGTGTCCGTGACAGGCTCCGTCAGGTCGTCGCCGTCCACCAGGACGGTGTACAGCCCGGTAATGGAGCCTTTGTCGGAGTTACCGGCGCGCTCCAAAAGCTTCGGCATGACCGCGAACACGGACGGCGTGTAGCCCCGGGACACGGGCGGCTCCCCGATGGAAAGCCCCACCTCCCGCTGCGCCATAGCGAAGCGCGTCAGTGAGTCCATCAGCAGCAGCACGTCCTTGCCCTTTCCTCTGAAATACTCCGCCACGGACGTGGCGACCTCCGCGGCCTTTAGGCGCACGAGGGCCGGCTGGTCGGACGTGGCCACGACGAGCACGGAGCGCCTGAGGCCCGCCTCGCCGAGGTCTTTCTCTATGAATTCGCGGACTTCCCTGCCGCGCTCGCCTATCAAAGCGACGACGTTTATGTCGGCCTCGGTGTTCCGCGCGATCATGCCCATCAAGGTGCTTTTGCCGACGCCGCTGCCGGCGAATATGCCGATTCTCTGGCCCCTGCCGACCGTCAGCAGGCCGTCGATGGCCTTGACGCCCAGCGTCAGCGGGACGTGTATCCGGTTTCGCCGGAGAGGGTCCGGCGGGGCGTTGGTCACGTAGTATTCGTCGCCCCCGGCGATGCCCGGCCTGCCGTCCATCGGCCGGCCCAGGCCGTCCAGCACCCTGCCCAGGAGATCCCCGGACACGCGTATCGTGATCGGCTTTTCCCGCGCCTGGACGATGCTGCCGGGGCCGACGCCGCTCATGCTGCCCAGCGGCATCAGCAGAATGCTGTTCCCCCTGAACCCGACGACCTCGGACAGGACGGGGCGCGAGCGGCTGTTCGCGCGTATCTCGCAGAGGTTGCCGACGCGCACGTCCGGCCCGACGGATTCGATCGTCAGGCCGACGACCTGCGAGACCCGGCCGAGTTTTTTGACGTAGCTCCTGCTCAGGACGGGTTTGTATTTTGAGAGGTCGATGGCTACTTTGGCGGCCGTGGGGATCCCTCCTAACCCGCCGTGTTCATAATGTAATACAAATCATTCCTCAGCCCCTCGAACTGCTGCCCCAGGCCGCAGTCGATGTCGCCCAGCACGGTCTCGATGACGCACTCGCCTTGCCGCATGGCCTCGTCGCTCCGAAACTCCACCTTGGAGGCGCTTACCTCCGGCGGGATCACCAGTTCCCTGTTCGCCGCGACGCCCTGATAGTCCGCCGGGGAGACGCGGACCGTCACGTCCCCGGGCGCCGAGACGCCGGAGAAACCCTGCCGGACGAGGTTTTGCACGACGCCCGGGTTTATGGCGGCCGCGTTGCCCACGAATTTTTCGGAGATCCGGACGATCATGTCCACGATCTCGCCCTCTGCCTGGCCGATCAGCCGGTTTTTTTCCTCGACCGCGCCGTCGAGCTCCGCTTTGGCGCTCTTCCTGATCTCCTCCGTCTCGGAGAGGCCCTTTTGGTATCCGGCCTGATAGCCCTCCGTCTTGCTCTGTTCGTAGACCCGTTCGCGCTCCGTTTTGGCCTTGGCCTCCGCCTCGCTTATAATCGCCTGCGCGCCCAGCTGCGCCCTCTTTATTATGTCGCCGGCTTCGGCTTTGGCCTTTTGGATGAGGGCCTCTGGGTCGGGTTCGGACTCGTCCGGCGTCAGGATGGAGGCACGAGCGGCAGATTGCGCGGCTTCCGATGTTCCGGACATTTCCCCGGGCCTGTTGCCGGGCGCCGGGATTTTCGGCGCGGCCGCCTCGATGTCGACGGCGTTTTCCGCGTCCAGCCTGACTGCCTCGGATTTGACGATGGTGTTAGACAATGATGTCATCCCCTCCGCCGCGCGCGATCACTATTTCGCCGGCGTCCTGAAGCCTTCTGATGATGTTGACGATCTTCTGCTGGGCCTCCTCGACATCGGAGCGGCGCACCGGGCCCATGTACTCTATGTCCTCCCTGACCATCGCGGCCAGCCGCTTGGAGATGTTGGAGAGGATCAGGTTCTGGAGGTCCTCGCCGCTGGTCTTCAGAGCCAGCGCCAGGTCGCGGTTGTCCACCTCGCGCAGCACCGTCTGGATCGAGCGGTTGTCCAGGGACTGGATGTCCTCGAACACGAACATCTTCTTCTTTATCTCGTCGGTGAGCTCCGCGTCCTCGCGCTCCAGGGTCTCGAGGATGTGCTTCTCCGTGCCCCTGTCCACCGCGTTCAGAATCTCCACGACGGAGTCCACGCCGCCGACGGCCGTGTATTCCTCCGTCAGCAAGGACGAGAGCTTCTTTTCCAGCACTTTTTCCACTTCTTTGATGACATCGGGGGACGTCCTGTCCATCTGGGCGATCCTGCGCGCCACCTCGGTCTGCTTGTCCGGGCTTAGTTCCGACAGGACTTCCCCGGCCTGGCCGGGCCGCAGGTACGAGAGGATCAGCGCGATGGTCTGCGGGTGCTCGTTCTGGATGAAGTTCAGAATCTGGCCCGCGTCGGACTTCCTGATGAAGTCGAACGGCCGGACCTGGAGCGACATGGTCAGTTTGTTGACGATCTCGAAGGCCTTGCTCTCGCCCAGGGCCTTCTCCAGGATCTGCCTGGCGTAGGCGATGCCGCCCTCGGTGATATACTTCTGCGCCAGGCATATCTGGTAGAACTCCTCCAGAACGGCCTCCTTCGTCTCCGGCATGACCGCGCTGATGTTGGCGATCTCGAGCGTCAGGCTCTCGATCTCGTCCTCCTTCAGGTGCTTAAAGATCTGGGCCGACTTTTCGGGGCCAAGGGTGATCAGCAATATCGCCGCCTTTTCCCGGCCGGTAAGTCTGGGTTCCGTTTTAACCGCAGCCGCGGGCATGTCGCCACCGCCAATCTATCGTTTATACGAATCTCGATTAAAATCTTCACAGTCTGTCGCCGAAAACGCCGTTGAAGCGTCCGGCGTTTCGGCTCCGCCTGTGAAGTTTTAATCTGAGATTCGT
>WQUN01000204.1 GCA_009782085.1 Bacillota bacterium | reverse complement strand
GCATACCTTTCTATATTGAATGACGCGCCGCATATGTAGGGCGGGGGCTTGCCCCCGCCGCGCCATGCGGGAGTTCCCGGCGGGGGCAAGCCCCCGCCCTGCGGGTTGTTCGTTCGTTGATGGAACCCCGACCCTACGAAAATGCCGGTTTTAGGACAAAGTTCGTTGTAGTATATCGTCCAAAAAATAACTGCTCATGGTCATTCTGAGGCAAAGCCGAAGAATCTTAAGATCCTTCGCTTCGCTCAGGATGACATACAGCCCAACTATTTTTGATATGCTGTAGTAGTATTATGTGGCTATCGTGCGAATTGTTTTTTGCTTATTTTAATTAATTTCCGCCCTCCCATATAGGCAATTATACACCAGATATTTCTGTTGTTCAATAAATTTACAATTTGTTTTACGATAAATAAAAATATGTTAATAGAAAATGGTGGCGTTTCTTAATGAATTTCGAACTAAAAAGGACAAAAGAAAAAATCAAATGCTCCTATAAAACGCTCTACATATCTAACAACCTAATTCAGCGTATCTCCGAAATTGCAAAGGAGTACGACACTTCATTCAATAACGTCGTCATCTCCATGATCGAATCGTGCCTGGATGATAAAAAAAACAACCCATCCGGTTAGAATGGGTTGTTTTCTTTATCTCCAAAATAATCTCTCAATTCCCTTCCAAAGCCCCGACCGTCCAGGACTTCTCCATACCGAGCTCCTCCGGCCTGATGATCCCCTTGCGCAGCGCCTCGTCGCGAAGCTCCACGAAATAGCCCGCCAGGGTCGTCTGCATGTACGGCCCGACGTGGAAGATCAACAGGATATAGAGCGTCAGGGCGCTCAGAATCATCCACCCGATAAAGCTCAGCTGCATGACGAACAGTTTCCACTTGTGCCCCTGCGTCATGCGCATCGAGAGCTTCAGCGCGGCCGTCGCGGGCACGTCGGGGTAAACGGCCAGGATAAAGGGCGTCATCATGTAGGAATAGGCCTTGACGATACCCGGTATGAAGAAAAGCAGCGACCACAGCAATAGGAACAAAGCCTCCCACAACAGCCCGCCGATCTTGCGGGCGGGGTTGACGCCGGCGTTGGAGATGACCGTCCCGACGCTGGTCTGTTCGCCTTTGTAAATGGAGGTATACGCTCCGCTTATGCTGACCTGCAGGAGCATCGCGATAAGCGAGCCGCAGACGGTTATGATCCACCCGATGAACGGGATCAGCCCCAGCAGCCCGCAGACAAGGGCTATCACGATCACCGTAAGCTCGATAAGCACCGCCGTCGCCCTCTGCCTGCCCATGTTTGTCTTAGCCTGGAGCTTGATTTCCTGTCTTGTCTTCATTTCCCATCCTCCTCAATTTTAATTGCTATCCCCCAGCATTACCTTCCTGACCTCTTCCCGCAGTTTTTCCAGCGCCTCCTCAGCCTCTTCCTTCGGAGCCTTCACGCCGTAGTATATCTTTATCTTCGGTTCCGTCCCGGACGGCCTCACGCAAAACCAGGAGCCGTCCTCCAGCACGTAGTAGAGCACGTCGGAAACCGGGAGAACCGCGGGCTCCGTCCGGCCGCCCCGGTGTATCTCCCGCCTCTGGTAGTCCCTGTCCTCGACCACCTTCCTCCCGCATATCTCGCGGATGGGGTTGTCGCGCAGCCGCTCCATGATCCGCGCGATCTCCTCCGAGCCCTCCACGCCCTTAAGCGCGATGGACTCGTTAAGTTCCTCGTAATAGCCGTACTTCCCGCGGATTATCTCCAGCGCGTCCAGCAAGGTCATGCCGCGCGAGGCGTAGTACGCGGCGGCCTCGCAGACGAGCATCGCCGCGACCACGGAGTCCTTGTCGCGGGCGTGGGTCCCCGCCAGATAGCCGAAGCTCTCCTCGAAGCCGAACACGAAGTCCGGCCCGCCGGCCTCCTCGAACTCCTTGATCTTCTCCCCGATGTACTTGAAGCCGGTCAGCACGTTGTAATAGGCGGCGCCGTAGGCTTTCGCGATGTCCTCCGCCAGGTTGGTCGAGACGATGGTGGAGACTATCGCCGGCCTCTCCGGGAGGGTGCCCGCCGCTTTTTTCTGTGACAGGATGTATTCTTCCAGTATGACTCCCGTCATGTTTCCCGTTAAATATACGTATTCGCCCCGGCCGTTGTTTACCGCCACCCCGACCCTGTCCGCGTCGGGGTCGGTGGCTATGGCCAGGTCCGCGTTTTTCTCCCTGGCGAGCCCGAGCGCCAGCGCGAAGGCCGCCGGGTCCTCCGGGTTAGGGTACTGGACGGTCGGGAATTCGCCGTCCGGCTTCTCCTGCTCCGGCACGACGTACACGTTTTTGAAGCCCATTTCGCGGAGCGCGCGCCTGACCGGCGCGTTCCCGGTCCCGTGGAGGGGCGTGTAGACGATTTTGACCGGCGAATCCGGGATCAGCTCCGGGTGGATGCTCTGGAGTTTGACATTTCTGATGAACTCGTCGTCCACGTCCGGCCCGGCCGTCATGTAAAGCCCGGGCGTCCCGGTTTCCGCGCGCCTGATGTGCGAGAAATCCGTCACCCTCTCGACCTCGGTTATGATCTCCTCGTCCCTGGGATACGGCGTCTGGCCGCCGTCCGCCCAGTAGACCTTGTAGCCGTTGTATTCCGGGGGGTTGTGGCTGGCGGTTATGACGATCCCGGCCGTCGCCTTCAGATAGCGCACGGCGAACGACAAAAGCGGCGTCGGCCGAAGGCCGTCGAACACGTAGGAGCGTATCCCGTTGCCGTTAAGCACCAGCGCCGCCTCCTCGCAGAACTCCGGCGACATGCGGCGGCAGTCGTGGGCGATGACGACGCCCATCCGCGCGGCGTCTTCCCCCTGCTTCAGTATATAATTCGCCAGGCCCTGGGTGGCCTTGCGCACGGTGTAGACGTTCATCCTGTTGGAGCCCGCGCCGAGGACGCCCCTTAGCCCGCCGGTCCCGAATTCCAGGTCCCTGTAGAATCTCTCTTTTATCTCGGCCTCGTCGCCCGAGATCGCCAGAAGCTCGGCCTTTGTCGCCCCGTCGACCGCCCCGTCGCCGAGCCATTTCCTGTATTCGTCCATATACGCGTCTTTGCGGTCCATTGCTGTTCCTCCCGGTGATTTGTTCTATAGGTGTTCATCTTAAAAAATGACCTTTTCATCTGTCACCCTGATGGGTCTGAAGATTCTTCGCTTCGCTCAGAATGACAATGTGGTTATACCGGATGCAGAAAACATTTGCCGACGACGTGGACAGAGGAGGCTAATGTTTTCACACTCCGGTATATGTCCGTTTTCACGCAAACATCGCGCTTTTATTTGACTTCTTCGGAAATTGACATTTGTCATTCTGAGCGGAGCGAAGAATCTTGATTTTAAGACCCTTCGCTTCGCTCAGCTGACAACGAAAAATCAATTTCCGAAGAAGTCCATTTTATAGTTTCTATTTTATCATCCCCGCGCTTTTAATGTAAATAAAAATGTTATATAATATTCATGCGTAATGGTTTATAGAGTTGGCGTTAATCGGAAATAAGGTTGAATTGTCAAGGTTATAGTCTCAAATAGTGTTGATACGGGCGGGCGGCAGAACGCCGCCCCTACAAAATCCTGATAATTCGCCGTTTTGACTGTAGGGGCGGCGTTCT
>WQUN01000203.1 GCA_009782085.1 Bacillota bacterium | reverse complement strand
CAGGTATTGTCACATTTATTTGTGCAATATCACATGCGTATCACATGCGTGCGTTTGTCCCGGCTCCGATATAATCCGCCGCCGCTTTCGCGGCGGTCGCTCCGTCAGCCGCTGCCGTGACAAGCTGCCTGAACGCCTTCCGCCTTACGTCCCCCGCGGCGAAAAGGCCCGGCGCCGGCGTAATGCAGTCCTCTCCGGCGGCGATATAGCCGTTTTCGTCCAGCGGGACGATGCCTGCGCAAAGGGATGTCTCCGGCGCGGAACCGACGGCCACAAACACGCCGGACACCGCGAGCTCCGCCTCGCCCCCGTCCCGCGCGTCGCGCAGCGTTATGCTTTCCACCCGCCGCCCGCCGCCGATGCGCACGGGCGTTTGAAACATGTGGAGGCTGATGTTAGGCGTCGCGCGGACCAGCGCGGCCGTCCCGCCCGCCGCGCGGAATTCGCCGCGCCGGTGGATCAGGTGCACCGAACGGCACAGCCTGGCCAGCAGCAGCGCGTCGTCCAGCGCCTTGTCGCCGCCGCCGACGACCGCCACATCCTTGCCGCGGAAGAAGTTTCCGTCGCACGCGGCGCACGAGGAAACGCCCCGCCCCGCGAATTCCGCCTCGCCGGGGATATCCAGGGTCCGCCGGCGCTCGCCCGTGGCGAGGATCACGGCGGGAGCCCTGAGCGCGCCGTCCCGCGTCGTAACCAGCCACATATCTTCTTCCCGCGCGAGGGCCGCGGCCGATCCCCGTATAAGCTCCGCGCCGAAAGCCTCCGCCTGGGCGCGCAGCTTTTCGCTGTATTCCTCTCCGGAAACGCCGGGCAGGCCGGGATAGTTCTCAATCGACGCCGTCGGAAAGATCCGCCCGCCGAACGCGTCTTTTTCCAGCACGACGCACCGAAGCGCGCCGCGCTGCAGGTATATCGCCGCCGTCAGCCCCGCCGTGCCGCCGCCGATTATGATCACATCAGGCATTGCCGCTCATCTCCCGCCGTATTGCGCCACGCGTCCATCCCGCCGGCCAGGACGCTTATATTAGCCAAGCCGCGCGCCTTCAGCATACTCGCGGCGACGCCGGCGCGGAACCCGCTCTGGCAGACCACGACGGCTTCCGTGTCCGCGCCCGCCGGGCAGGCGTCCCCTCTCATTATCATCTCAAAGGTGTGATTCACTGCCCCGTCTATTCTTCCGCCGTTGAACTCCTCCGGGCCGCGCACGTCCAGGAGCGCCGGGGGATTCGGCCCGGCCAGCCTCACGCGCAGTTCGGAAACGGACAGGTACGGCAGGCTTTCGGTTCCGCGGCCGCTGTCTATCCAGGCGCGGACGCCGCCCCGAAGCCAGCCCTCGACCCCGTCGTAACCGATCCGCCGAAGTTCGGTCCGCATATCCTCAAAACCGTCGTCGGAGGGCAGGATCAGCGCCAGCCGCGAATCGGGCGCGACCGCCGCGCCGACCCAGTTAAGCCGGGGGCCGCCGGAAAAATCCACGTTTACGCTGCCCGGTATGTAAGCCGTCGCGAAGGAAAAGGCGTCCCTCAGATCCAAAAGCGCCGCGCCGTCCCGGCGAAGTTCATCGGTCTTTTCGGGGGTAAGCGCGCTGTCGGCGCGCCCGGGCGCCGGAGCGGCGCCGTTCATGTTCGCCCGGATGATGGCGGAGAAACTCTGCGGACGCATGGGCGCTTTGGAGAGAATGGCCTGTTTGAAGGACGCGAAATCGGGATATCGGAGCATCGGATTGGCCAGGCGCTCGTAGCCCAGCGTGGAGAACGGCTTTTCGCTCATGCCGGAGCCGCACAGCGAGCCCTGGCCGTGGCTCGGGTGGACCTCCAGGCAATCCGGCAGTGCGCCCAGGATTTTATACAGGCTGTTGTACAGGTTTTCCGTCTGTTCTTCCAGCAATTCGTCGCCGGGCAGGTCCGGCCGGCCCACATCCCCCACGAAGAGCAGGTCGCCCGTCAGGATCATCTGGGGCTCCGGGGAGCGGTCCAGATCGGCGGCCAGAAACGACACCGAATTGGGCGTATGGCCGGGGGTATGCAACGCGCGGAGGACGGCCCGGCCGAAGCGAAACTCGTCGCCGTCTTTTAGCTTCTTTGCCTCATAGGCCACGGGCGCGCTCTCGTGGATGTAAATGTCGGCGCCGGTGGCGGCGCGCAGCTCCAAAGCGCCGCTTACGTGATCCGCGTGGACATGGGTGTCGAAGATATGCGTGACGCGCATCCCGTTTTTTTCGGCTATGCGCAGGTACACGCCGACATCGCGGCGCGGGTCGACCACGGCCATGACGCCCGCAACGGGGCAGCCGATAACATGCGAAAAACAGCCGAGGCCGGGCGTGCTTATTTTTTCAAAATACATAAAATACCTCTTTACAGTTATTTTGATTCAACACTGAAAACATTCTATCCAGCCGTCCACAATTTGTCAATGGCTCAGTTCACAATCGGAGAGATTACCGGGTAAGAACAGACTTTAAGCGTCATCCGACGTATTTTACAGTATGCGGCGATAAATCCGCAATTGTGGTATACTGTATGCAGAAGGCCCCCGAACCGAGGTGATCCCTATAGACCCGATAACCGACCAGACCGACTTCGACCTGATCCGCGGCGTTCTGCGGGCGAAGACGCGCGAGAAAAGCCAGGAATGCTTCGCGGAGCTCGTCAGACGCTATAAGAACCTCGTGTATTCGATTATCCTCAGGATGCACTCCGACCGGGACGAAGCCGCGGACCTGGCGCAGGACGTGTTCGTCAAGATCTACAAGAACCTCGATAAATACTACCCGGAATACAAGTTCAGCACGTGGGTCATGCGGATCACCACCAACCACGTGATAGACAGCCGGCGCAAGAAACGGGCCGAGACGGTGCCTCTCGAGAGCGTGGAGTACGAGATGGACTCCGGCGCGTCCCCGGAGACGGAATATCTGCGCAGGGAGCAGAAGGAGCAGCTCGCCCGCGTCGTCGGGGAACTGCCGGACATGTACAAAATACCGATAGTTCTGTATCACCAGCAGGGGCTGAGCTATCAGGAGATATCGGACATTATCGACGAGCCCCTGTCCAAGGTGAAAAACCGGATTTTCCGGGGGAGGAAGATGTTGAAGGAGAGCCTTATGAAAATACGCGTAAAGGAGAGTGGGAACTATGGATTGTCATAAGGCGGGAGAATATATGATGAAGTTCATGGACGGGCCGCTGTCGGCGCGGGAGGCGGCGGAGCTCGAGAGGCACGCGGGAACGTGCGCTACCTGCGCCGAGGACTTCGCGGCCTACCGGGGCATAATGGCGGATTTTTCCGAAACGGAGCTGATATGCGCGCCGGAGGGCTTCGAGGAGGCCGTGATGGGGAAGATACGCGCCTTGCCGGCCATAGCGCGCTCGCCGGAGTTCTTCGACGGCGTGGTCTACGGGATATGGGGCGTTTTCTCGGTTCTGATCGGCCTGGGGCTGATATTGGTGCTGAACAGGGACGCCATCCTCGCCGATATGTCCCAAAATGCGGCATACGCGAACTTCATGGCGCTGATTTCCCCGGTCTACGCCTACGTTTCCGATCTGGCGGGGAATATCGCCGCCGGCTGGCGGGCATTCGCGAACGGAGTGTACGCCTATGCGGAGCCCATAAAGTACGCGGTGGTGGCGATCTTTGTCATATTGGCCGCGGTGCAGTTTTTCGCGCGCAAAAGAGAACCCGTGAAAACAAGGTGATAAAAGACCGTGATACCCCGCCTCATGGACAAGGCGTATAAAAGGGTGTTCATCCTTTTGCTCTCAGCCGCCGCGCTGGCGTTTATGACGCCGGCGCGTGTTTTTGCGTTCGGCGGGGTTACCGGCCAATCCTTTTTTTTCTTTACGAACGCTTCGGCCGAAGGCTGCGACGGAAACATCCTGTGCGTCAAAAGCGGCGTTTTTGCGGGAAACCTCGGCGGGGACGCGTACCTGATCTTTTCCGGCCTGGAGCTCTCCGGGGACTACGGCGGGCAGGTCTATTCCCTCTTTTCCAGTGTAATCGTACATAGCGGCGGCGAGGCCGAGCCGGACTTTGTCAGGAGCTTTTTCGGGCTCCCGGCCCTCGGGAGGTGGACGCGGACGGACGGCGCCTGGGTCTACAGCGGCGTTCCGCCGGGCTGGGCGCTTGCGCTGATCGGAAAGGCCCTGAGGCTCGCCTTCGTTCTGGGCGCGGCGGCGCTGAAAAAGGGCTTTTTCGCGCAGGGGGCCGCGTTTTTACTCAGGCGTCCGCTTAAAACCGCGCGGAACGGGCTGGCCTTCTGCGCCGGGGCGGCGGCAGTCGCCGCGGTGTTCATGCTGTCGGCCGTCGGCGTTCCGGCCGCGCTTCTGGCGCTCGGCGCGGTTTTTACCGCGACGCTTTTGGGCGAAGTTTCGTTCGGCCGGGCACTGGGCAAAATCCTGTTCGCCGCGAACCGGCGTGCCGGTTCCGTATTTTTGCCCGAATATTCCCGCGGAAACAGCCTGGGAATGTATGCAAGAACCGCCGTCGGTGTTATAATAACAGAAGCGGCGCGTCTGATCCCGTATTTCGCCTTTTTCGCGGACTGGCTGCTGCTGCCGGTCCTGTGCTGCGGCGCGGTGATCACTGCGGCGTACGAGGGATTTGTCAAAAAAGTGTTTTTGGGAGATGCGTGACATAAAAGCCGGATCTGTTTTCGCGGCGTTCGCCGCGATATTTGTGCTCGCGCTCGCCGTTTCGGCGGTCAGGGCCGACAGGAATCCCGATAAATTTATGCCCGGCCGCGTCCGGGCGCAAAGCCTGCTGGAAACGGACCTGGACGGGGATTATCCGCAAGACCCGGCGGCCCTTGCGGAACTGAACGGCAGATTTGTCGAGTGCCTCTACGGCGGCGCGGACGAAAGCCTGATACCGGGGCTTATCCGGAAGCAGAGGCGGCTATTCGCCGGGGCGCTTCTGGAGCTGAACCCGGAGGAAGAAGCCGTCTCCCGCGCCATGGAGCAGATAGGGCGGATGAGCGGGCGCGGCCTGCGCATCACCGGCGCGGAGGCCGGCGAGCCGGTCTATGACGGCGCGGACGCCTGCTCCGTGACCGTGACCGAATACATGACGCGGAACATGCGGGATACGCTGGAATATACTATGATTAGGGAAAACGGACGATGGAAAATATACGGGTTCAAACGGACGGCATAGCGAAGCCCGGGCGCGGAAAGCGGGCAGTGGGAACCGCGCGGGACGGAATAAGCCCGGAAGCGGAAGCCGCGCGGGAAAACCCAGGCGCGCCGGGCCGCCGGGCCGCGCTTATTCTCGGCATCGAGACTTCCTGCGACGAGACGGCCGCCGCCGTGGTCGGAAACGGCGCGGAAGTCCTCTCGAACGTCATCGCCTCGCAGGTCGGCATCCACTCGGTCTACGGCGGCGTGGTGCCGGAGATCGCCTCCAGGAGGCATATCGAGACGATATGCTCCGTCGCGGACGAGGCCATGCTGGCTTCCGGCGCCGCGCCGGGGGATCTCGCCGGGATCGCCGTCACCTGCGGGCCGGGGCTGGAAGGGGCGCTGCTGGTGGGCGTATCCTTCGCCAAGAGCCTTGCCTTCGCCTGGGGACTGCCGCTAATCGGCGTCAACCACATAGAGGGGCACATCTGCGCGAATTTCCTGACCGACGGCGATTTGGAGGGAAAGCGGTTTCTGTGCCTGGTGGTGTCCGGAGGGCATACCCATCTGGTGCTGGCGGAAAAGGAAAACTCGGTTTCCGGCCCCATGCGCGTGCGCGTCCTCGGGCGCACGCGGGACGACGCCGCCGGGGAGGCCTTCGACAAAATCGCCAGGGCGCTGGGCCTTGGCTATCCGGGCGGCCCTGCCGTGGAGCGGGCCGCGAAGGACGGGGACGCCGCCGCTTTCGCCTTCCCTAAGGCCAGGGTGGACGGCGGGATATACGATTTCAGCTTCAGCGGGCTCAAATCCGCCGTGCTGAACACGATAAACAAAATAAAGACTGCCGGCGGGGAGCCGCCCGTGAGCGACCTGGCCGCGTCCTTCCAAAAGGCCGTCGTGGAGGCGCTCGTCGAAAAGACAATGGCCGCCGCCGCTGAAACCGGCGCCAAGGAGATCGCGCTGGCCGGGGGCGTGGCCTCCAATGGCGCGCTGAGGGCCGCGATGGCGGACGTGTGCGAAAAGCGCGGGCTCGGCTTCCACGTCCCGCCGCCCGTGTTTTGTACGGACAACGCGGCCATGATCGCGTCGTGCGGGTATTTTCATTATCTGGAAGGGCGGTTTTCGGGGCCGGACCTGAACGCGGAGCCCAACCTGGCGTTGTAATATCCTATTCCTGGAGGAATGAATGGAAACATATCTCGATATGCCCGACGTATTCGAGAGAATGCCCGTGCTCATATGCGCCGCGGACCCGGCGGACGGGCGGATAATATACATGAACCGTATGGCGAGGGAGCTTTTCCCGAACGCGGGCTTCCTGGACGAGACGCCTCTCGCTTTCGAGCCCAGGCCGGGCTTTTCGGCGGAACCCCAGCCGGCTGGCAGAGCCGCGGCGCGGCGCGGGGACGACGGCCAAACCGATCTGGAGTACAGCAGGAGCATAAACGGTAGGCTTTTCCGCATCACGCGGTATCCGTCGAAATGGGAGAGAGGCCGCCGGGCGCTTCTGTTCTGCGGCCTGGACCGCACGGAGATCAAAGCGTCGGAGCAGCTAATGACCCAGAGCATGTACATCGACGCGATGACCGGCATATACAACCGGCGCTTCGCGGCGGACATCCTGAACAGATACGCGTCGGAGCTCGGGCGCGGCGGGGATTTTTTCAGCGTCTGCTGCCTGGACTTGAACGGCCTGAAGTACGTCAACGACACCTTCGGCCACGCCGAGGGAGACAGGTATATAATGGAGGTCGTCTCCGTCGTCAAAAGCGCCGTGCGCGAGACGGACGTCTTCGCGCGGATAGGCGGGGACGAGTTTCTGATACTGTTCCCCCAATGCCCTCGGGAGGCGGCGGCCGGCATCATGGAAAGCGCCGGGCGCAGGCTGGCTGAGATCGGCGCGGCCTGCGACGGCGGCGTCCGCTACTCAATAAGCTACGGCGTCATCGAGGCGCGGGAGATCGCCGGCGGCGTCGAAGACGCCGTGGCGGACATAATGAAGGCCGTGGACGCGAAAATGTATGAGATGAAGGAAAAGTACAGGAGATCGAATGACAAAGGAAGCTCCGGCGCATGAAAACCTGTTCCGATACGGATACGAAAATGATTGTAACCACAACCGCCGCCTCCCCTCTTCCCGCCCTGGCCCTCTCCGTCCGCAGCCTGGCGGAGTTCCTCATGCGCTCCGGGAGCATCACGCCGGGCTGGATCGGCGCCGAGCGGGCGGCGGAGGGCGTCCGCGCCCATCAGGCGATGCAGAGGCTCCGCAAGGCCGAGGCCAAGGAGCGCGGCGGCGCTTATACGTCGGAGCGCTTCCTTAAAATGTCCGTCGAGCGCGGCGGCTTCCGGTTCGACCTGGAAGGCCGCGCCGACGGCGTGGACGAGGACGTGCCGCGCCTGGAGGAGATAAAGTCCACCTACTCGCCGCCGGGGGAACTGGACGTCGGCCCGGAGCACTGGCACTGGGCGCAGCTTAAGTGCTACGCCTATATGTACTGCAAGCTCGGCGACATCGACCGCGCCGTCCTCCGCCTGACCTACTGCCGCGTGGATTCGCCTGAGACGCGCGTCTATGACGCCTCGGCGGCGTTAAATGACCCGGCTGATTCCGGCCGCGTGGGTTCGCCGGAGACGCGCGTCTTTGACGAACAATATACCATAGAGGCGCTGGAGGCGTTTTTTTTTGAGCTCCTGGACAAGTATCTCGCCTTTGCCCGGGCGGACGCCATGCGCGTCGCGGAGCGCAACGAGACGGCCGCGGCGCTGGGCTTCCCGTTCGAGGCTTACAGGCGGGGCCAGCGGGAGATGTGCGTGGCCGTGTACGCCGCCGTTAAACAGGGGAAAAAGCTCTTCGCCCAGGCCCCGACGGGCGTCGGCAAGACCGTCTCCGCGCTGTTCCCGTCGATCAAGGCCCTGGCGGAGGGCCATATAGAGAAGATATTCTACGCGACCGCCAAGACGCCGACGCGGAAGGCCGCGGAACAGGCCCTGAATATCATGGCCGCCGGGGGCCTCCGCATACGCTCCGTCACGCTTACCGCCAAGGACAAGCTCTGCCCGCTGGAGGTCCGGAACTGCTCGCCGGAGGGCTGCGAGCGGGCGAACGGGCATTTCGACAGGGTAAACGCCGCCGTGCTGGACGCCGTTACTCACGAGACGATTATCGCGCGGGAGACAGTGGAGCGCTACGCCCTGCGGCACAACGTCTGCCCGTTCGAGTTCCAGCTCGACGTTTCGGTGTTCTGCGACGTCGTCGTGTGCGACTACAACCACGTCTACGACCCGCGCGCGCGGCTGAAACGCTTTTTCGCGGACGGCGGGAAGTTCGCCGTCTTAAACGACGAGGCGCACAACCTGGCCGACAGGGCGCGGGAGATGTTCTCCGCGACCGTGTCCAGGAAGGCTTTTTCCGGCGTCGCGAAGGGATTGGAGAAAAAAACCGGGCTGTACGCGTCCGTTCGGAATATCGTCAAATACTTCCGTCAGAGATACGCGCAGATCGCCGTCCCCGCCGACGGAAAAACGGACGCCGCCGTCTCGGTGTCCAAGAGCCCGCCTGAGGATCTGTGCGCGCTTTTGTGCGAATTCCTGTCGGAGGCCGACGGCTGGCTAAAAACCAACCAGTTCTCGGCTATGGGCGAGGCCGTGCTGGAGCTGTACTTCCTGGCGGGCGATTTCATCAGGATAGCGGAGGGCTACGACGAGCGCTACGTGACCTACGCCGAAAAGAACGCGAAAGAGCGCGACCTGCGGGTGAGGCTCTACTGCCTGGACCCGTCGCGCCTGCTGGCCAAGGAGCAGAGCAAGTCCCGCGCGTCGGTCTTTTTCTCCGCCACGCTCACTCCCCTAACCTACTTCCGGGACGTGCTCGGCGGCGGGGAAAAGGATTTCCTGCTGAAACTGGCCTCACCCTACGACCGCGAAAACCTCTGCGTGCTTGTGGACCGCGGAATCTCCACGAAGCTCAAAAACCGGGAGAACAGCAACGCACCCGTGGCCGAGCGGATATACGAGATGGCCTCGGCCAAGGCCGGCAACTACTTCGCCTTCTTCCCGTCCTACGCCTACCTCAGCGCGGTTTTTGCGATTTTCACCGAAAAATACCCGCAGATCGAGGCGAGGATACAGACCCAGGCCATGAGCGAGGAGGAGCGGGACGGATTCCTGGAGAATTTCAGCGAGATACCGAAAGACCCGCGGGCCGGAAGCGGCAGCTTCGTCGCCTTCGCGGTGCTGGGCGGCGTGTTCTCCGAGGGCATAGACCTGGCCGGCGACCGGCTGATCGGCGCGGCGGTGGTCGGCGTCGGCCTGCCGCTCATCTCGACGGAGCGGGACGTCCTCTCCGAATACTACCAAAGCGCCGCCGGCGCGGGCTTCCCCTACGCCTACATGTACCCGGGGATGAACAAGGTGCTCCAGGCCGCCGGCCGCGTCATCCGCTCCGAGACGGACAGGGGCGCGCTCTTGCTGCTGGACGGGAGGTTTTTGAGGGGGGACTATCGGGAGCTGTTTCCGTGGGAGTGGGGGCATTTTGAGACCGTGGGGAGGAGCGGGGAGGTGGAAAAGAGGCTGAGAGAGTTTTGGAAACAGTGAATAGTGAATAGTGTATAGTGAATAATGAAAAATACATGACAAGCGCATGAATATACAATATACACAACAGTTGTAGGGCGCGCCGACCCCGGCGCGCCGAGCTTGGTACAAAAATGCGGAATGTTGACAGATGGCGGCGGATTTGGTATAACGGTTCAGGATATAAATATAGAAGAGGATATTCGGTGAAGAATGCGTAGCAAATGCTACGAAGATAATTTATATTGTCTAGGGGCAGGACAAGATGCTAACCATTGAAAAAATCATAGAAAAAGAAAGTATTTTTAGTGACATTAAAGTCAACTGTGAAGAATTGCCGGGAGGATATGTCAATAAAACTTATAAAATAAAATGTACCGATAGAATTTATTGTGTTAGAATCAACAACAGCAGACAGACACCGTATTTGGGATTGGACACGGTGCAAGAAGCGCAGGCAATTCAACAAGCAAATTTGCTTGGAATTGCTCCAAAAGTATATAATTTAGACCATGCCGTAGAATATTTGATAACGGATTTTTTTGCCGGAAAATGTCTTTCAGGCGACGATGCCAGCAGCCCTGAAATCATGAAAAAGTATGTCCGAGCATTGAAGTTGGTTCATGACAATATTAAGGTCGACAGAATTTTCAGTATTTATGACCAGCTTAACAAATATATAGAAACAGCGAGAATATGCAATATGCGGCTTCCCGCCGGAACAGGGAAAGTTATGGCTGAAGTTGAAAGAATTAGAAAAATAAGAAGCAATAGCAAATTACTATATAAAGTATTTTCTCATAATGATACATTCAATAACAATATTTTATATGATGGTGATAGCGTCTGCATAATCGATTGGGAGTATTGCGGATATGGTGACGGATTTTTTGATTTTGCCCATCTTGCTAACTGTGTCGGACTGACAGATGAAGACCAACAGCTTATGCTGAAACTATATTTTGGCTATTATGAACCGGAAATATGGGAAATGCTACGGCAAATGAAATATATAAGCGACGTTTATGGCGCTACATGGTTTATATTTCATGCTAGTATAGCTGAGGATGAAACCCAAAAAGAAAATTTCATGAATACAGCGCATACTTTAGTGAACAAACTTGCTGACCAGATTACTTTTAAATAAACGGATAATGTAAGCATTTTCTACATTGCGCATTCTCCATATAACCAACCCCTAAACATCATTTTCCATCCCTAACCCCGAGGTGCCATATGTCCTCCGCTCCCGAAATAGTCGTCTGCGCAGAGCAGATCTGGGACCGCCCCGACGTTTCGTCGATCCTTAACCAGATGAAGGCCGCCGGCGTGACCTCCGTCCAGATATACACCTTCTGGAAGGACTTCGAGCCGAACGAGCGCGGCGGGTTCGAATGGGGCCGCTATGACAGGCGGGTCGGCCTGATCCGGGACGCCGGCCTGAAATACGTGCCGTTCATACTGATCGGCCCGAAATACGCCTCGCCAGGCTGGTGGCTCAAAAGTCCCGATCACCTCGGCCTCGTATGCCTCGAGCACGGCAAGGAGTCCCCGATAGACTCGATATGGAACCCGCTTTTGCGCCCGGAGGTCGAGCGCGTGCTGGAGGCGTTCGCGGCGCACTATCTGCCCTGGGGCGTCCTGGAGTCCGTGCAGCCCGGGATCTGCGGCGACTACGGCGAGGCCATCATGCCCGTGATCGGCAACTGGCCGGGCGACTACCATACGCATCCCGGCTACTGGATGGGCGGCGGCCTCGCGGCGGCCTCCTTCCGGGAATGGCTGCAAGCCAGGTACGGCGGGATCAAGGCGCTGTGCGCGGCCTGGAACTATCCGTATGCGTCCTTCGGCGAGATAAGCCCGTTCCTGCCGCATAAAGCCCCCTCCCTGACGGCCCGCTTCGACGAGCTGGACTGGTACAAAGACTCGATGACCGGTTTCGTCGATTTCTGGATGGCGGCCTGCCGGAAATTCTTCCCGGACACGCCAGTCTACATGTGCACCGGCGGCCAGGAGGAGCCGGAACACGCCTCGTCGTTCTCGGCCCAGGCGAAGGCCTGCGCCCGGCACGGCGGCGGCGTCCGCCTCACGAACGAGTGCAACCGCTTTTTCGAGAATTTCTTCACGACGAGCTACACGCATTCGGCCTGCGAATTTTACGGCGCGTACCTCGGCCTCGAGCCCGTCGGCCCGCTGACGCCGGAGGGCGTCGCGGCCCGCATGTTCGGCTCGGGCGCGTACGGGAACCGCCAGATATTCTTTTACTACAACAATATTTTCAAACTCCCGGACGAAAACGACTTTACCATATCAAACGACAGGACGCTCCGCTTTACGCGGTACCTGCCCCTGATAGGCGGAAGCGCGGCGGGAAGCCCGCTTTCGGCCGGGGGGCTTCCGCCGCCGGGCGCGGAGGCGAAGGCTTCATGCGCGCCGGACGCCGCGGGCCCAGCGGAGCGGCCGGAAAATAAAGGCGAGAGCGCGGCGGGGAACCCGCCTTCGGCCGGGGGGCTTCCGCCGCCTGGCGCGGAGGCAAAGGCTTCATGCGCGCCGGACGCCGCGGGTCCAGCGGAACAGCCGGAAAATATAGGCGGGGGCGCGGCGGGAAGCCCGCCTTCTGGCGGGGGGCATTCGCCGACGCGCAAGGCGGCGTTCTTCTGGCCGTGCTATCTGGGCGCGCTCGGCAAGGGCATTCCGGAGGGCATAGAGCCGATCGTCACGTATATACGCAAGCGGACGGACATCATGCCCGTTAGCGACTACATGGTCCTGGACGGCGCGCTGGAGCGGTTCAGGCTGCTGATCATGCCGGCGGAGGCGTTCAGCAGGAAAAAAGTCCTGCTGAAGATCCGCGGCTGGGTTCTCGGCGGCGGCGTTGTGTTCGCCGTCGGGCAGATGTTCGGCCTGGAGCTGGAGCGCGTGCCGGAGTACGACGAGCTGTTCGGCATATTGCCCGGCTCCGAAAAGACCACCGGACACGGCGCGGTTTTCACCGTCCGCGACGGCCGCTTCAAAAGGTTCGCCGAATACGGGGCCTACAAGGCGATGAACGGCTGGATGGGCCTTCACCCCGACACGATAGAAGTCTCCAAGGTGGAATATAAAGAGGGACAATCCGGCACACGGATCATGCCCGCGGCCAACGCGTTCATGCGGGAGTACCCGTCCGGCGGCGCGGCGCTCGCCTACTTCGGCCCGGTGGAGTTCGGGTACGACCCGCAGTCGGTCAAGTCGCAGCGGCCGGTTTTCACCAGGCTGCTGGCGGACGTGATAAATATGTATACCGATTCGGCGGATATGGAGGCGCGGCCGGGGGAGGTCGCAAGGGGGATTATCCGCGGCAAATTGTACGCGCTGACAGAGGATGGGGAGGTTTTGGCGCAGTGAACACATTCGAAAACAAGGTCGCCGCCGTCACGGGGGCCGGGTCGGGGATCGGCAGGGAGCTCGCGATAGGGCTGGCGAAACGCGGGGCAAAGCTGGCGCTCGCAGACTATAATCCGGTCACTTTGGAGGAAACCGCAAAGATCATCGGCCGGGAAGACATTTTCATACAGACGGTCGACGTCTCTGACGCGGAGCAGGTCGCCGGATTCGCGAAGGACACCGCTGCCCGCTACGGCATCGTGCATCAGATATACAACAACGCCGGCGTCGCCTCGCAGGTCAGGGACATAAAGAGCACGCCCTATGTTGATTTTGAAAAGATCCTGAACGTCAACATGTGGGGTGTCATCTACGGGACGCGCGAGTTTTTACCGCACTTAATCGCCTCGGGCGACGGCCACGTGATCAATGTCTCCAGTTTGAACGGGATCATGGCTCAGCCATTTCTCGGCCCGTATATCACGTCGAAATTCGCCGTGCGCGGGTTCACGGAGGCGCTGCGCACCGAAATGCTCATGCTCCGCCTGCCGGTACGGGTGACGGTCGTGCACCCGGGAGGGGTTAAAACCGGCATAGTAAACGGCGTGCTGGAAAACGACACAAAAACCGCCAAGATATATCAGGACAAGATGCTGACCACCACCGCCGAAAAATGCGCTCAGATCATCCTGGACGCCGTGGCGCGCGGCAAGGGCCGCGTCCGCGTGGGGCAGGCCGTGATGGTCGACAGGCTCGTCCGGCTGTTCCCGCAGAGCTACCCGAAGTATGTGGTGGAGTGGTTCAGAAGGACGATGGGGGATATTTAATGCTGATAGTGCTGATAGAGATGGAAAAGAGGACTGTCGGAGCAATTCTCTTTTCGCGTCAGACGTTATCCTCTCCTTCGAATAACCCATCGCTCGTCATAAAGGCTTCGGCGGTCATCAACACGCCCAACTTATAGCCGTAAACGAGATTATCCACGGCGGTCAGCTGGTTCACTTCGTTTTGCGGAGTATTTACGCTGCTTTTGCTTTCGGGCATTTGTCGGCGGGGAAGCGGCGGGGTTCTTGCTCGAAGCGCGTCGCTTCCTTTTAGTTTTTGCCGAGGTCGTCATGTACCTTGTGAATCCCTTTTCGTATTACTTCGGCCCGTGAAACCTTTAGCTGTTCGCTGCTTTCCTTCAGCTTTTCAAAGGTTTCTATATCGGCCAGAAATTTGACCGACACGGTTTTGGGATTTTCGGTAGGACGCCCCATTTTTTTGTCCCCCAAAAATATCACCTCACTTTTCGGGGTCAGTAAATAATATAACATTCATGCCCCGAAAAGTCAAGAACGTATTTTTTCATTTTACAATAAGGATGTGCTGACAAATGCCCCACCCCGAAACCGGCTATCTCGCCGAAAACTACGCCTCTGTCCTGTCCCGCATAGGCGAGGCCGCCCGAAGAAGCAACCGCTCCCCCTCCGAAATCACGTTGGTCGCCGTCACCAAAACCGTCCCGCCGGATATTATAAACGCCCTTCTGAGCCTGGGCGCGCGGGACATAGGCGAGAACAAGGCGCAGGAACTTCTGGCCAAATACGCCGCCGTGGAGGCCGAGGAGTTCCGCCCGAACTGGCACTTCATCGGCCATTTGC
Organism: Bacillota bacterium; assembly: GCA_009782085.1. GTDB lineage: Bacteria > Bacillota > Clostridia > Lachnospirales > WQUN01 > WQUN01. The sequence continues at coordinate 27,930 of WQUN01000203.1, read as the reverse complement.
AGCGGAACAAGGTCAGGCAGATCGTGGACAAGGCCGCCATGATCCACTCCCTGGACAGCCTTCCGCTGGCCGTAGAGATAGACCTTCGGGCCGCCGCGATAAACAAGGTCATGGACGTGCTGATCGAGGTCAACGTGGCCGCCGAGCCGAACAAATACGGCGTCCGGCCGGAGGACGCGCCGGATTTTGCCGAAAAACTGGGGGAAATGGGGCATCTGCGGCTGCGCGGGCTTATGTGCGTCGCGCCGGACGTCGAATTTCCGGAGGAAAACAGGCTTTATTTTCAAAAAATGCGTGAAATACTAGTTGACATACGGAAAAAACTTGTTCATAATGAATTTATCAATTGTCTATCAATGGGCATGACGGGCGATTACGCCGTCGCTATCGAGGAGGGAGCGACCGTCGTGCGTATTGGGACGGGCATATTCGGCAAGAGAAAAATACAGACGGCCCCCGAAAACTAAGGACTGTTTTACAGGCCCCGGTCTTTGGGAGGTACGCAAAAAGGATGCCCCCGGGCGTCCGGAGGGGAAACATTCGACTCTGTCGAGAAATTTCAAAAAAGAGGAGAATGTGGATGTTTGCGAACGTGGCAAGAAAGGTAAAGAATCTGATGCTGGGCGGTTTTGCGGACGAGGACGACGACTACGAGATGTACGGGGAAGAGGAGTTCGCGGACGCGGAGCCGGAACCGGCGCGCGGCGTTAGGCGGGCGGAAAGGGCAGGCGCGGAGTACGCCCGGGCGGGGAGGCAGCCGATGATCGAGAGGGAAAGCTCAAAAATCGTCAGTTTCAACAGCGGGAACGCCGAGCAGACCCAGGTTTTGATCCAGAAACCGTCCGACATGGAGCAGGCGGCGGCCGTGAGCGACCATTTCAAGCTCGGCAGCATTATCGTCGTCAGCCTGGAAGAGGTGGACAAACCCCTCGCCCAGCGCATCGCCGACTTCCTCGGCGGCGCGGTCTACGTTCAGAACGGCGAGATCGAGCGAATCTCTGACGACATCTTCGTCATGGCCCCGGCCCATGTGAAGATCACCAGCGAATTCAAGCGGGAGCTGAAAAGCGAGTTCAAGTTCGGCTCGATGTTCTCCCGCACGCACGCCGGCCACTATAAGACGGTATAGACTACATAATATCTTTTTTTGTCTTTTATCTTTAACTTTTCACTGTTAATTGTTATCTGTTAATTCAGAGTGCCGCTCCGCGGCACTCTGAACCCCCCCGGCTTTGGACGGGGGCTTTTATTATTGAACCGTTCTTTCCGGAGGGTGCAATGACGCTGGTCATAGGGGCCGTAAACTGGTTTTCATATATACTGACATTCATGCTTTTGATCCGTGTGGTCCTGTCGTGGTTCGCGCCAAACCCGCGCGGGCCGCTGATACGGGCCGTCTACGCCATGACGGAGCCGATCCTGGGGCCGATCCGCCGGCTTCTGCGGCGCTCCCCCTTCGGCGGCGGAGGCGGGTTTCCGATCGACTTCTCCCCGCTTATCGCCTATTTTGTGATACTTTTGGCCAAGGAGATCATCATCGGTGTCCTCAGATTATTCTAACGCGCAAACGCCGGAAGAGCGGCTGCTTCTCTCCAAAGCCCGCGACCGGCTGTTTTTATGCCAAGAAACTTCAGCGCCGGCCTTCACTGATTTTCTCGACCCGGTCCGGGCGGATAAATTCGCGCGGCTGCTGTCCAAGGAGAGCGGCCTTTGCGCGGAGGCGTTCGGCGGCGAAGCCGAAAGCGAGCGCAAAATCATCGGCTTTTCGGAGGAGCCGCTGTCCTGGCGCGACTATCCCATCGACGCCGTGCTGCTCGCCTTCGACAAGCGCCGCGGCCCCGCCCACCGGGATATTCTGGGCGCCCTGACCGGCCTCGGGCTCGACCGCTGCAAGATAGGGGACATAGTCCTGACGGAGGGAAAGGCCAAAGCGTACGTCTGCCGGGGCGTGAGCGGCTTCATCCGCCTGAACCTCGCAAAAGCCGGCCGCGCGCCCGTGGAAGTCTCGATAGAGCCGGTTGAGGATCCCGCCCGGGAGTCGGAGTTCGTCTCGCGCCGCGAGGAGGAACTGCTGCTCACCGTCGCGTCGCTCCGGCTCGACTGCGTGCTCGGCGCGGCCTATCAGCTCTCGCGCGGGAAAGTCTCGGAGCTTGTCAGGAGCGGCAGGGTTTATGTGAATTGGAACGAGGTATCCGACGGCTCGAAGCGCGTCGGGGAAAACGACGTGATAACCGTGCGCGGCGAGGGCAGGCTGCGGATTATCGGGATAGGCGGGGAGACGAAAAGCGGGAGGATAAAAATCGTGGCGGTGAGGAACTACTGAATCAGAACTACTGAATCAGAACTACTGAATCGTCGCCAACCGAATAAATAACTCCCATCCGCAAATACTATGACCATAACATCTGTAGGCAACCTCTAAAAACTGTCATCCTGAGCGAAGCGAAGGATCTTATACAGCCAAAACATAAGATTCTTCGCTGCGCTCAGAATGACAAAAAGGGGTCTACAGAGGTAGCCTATAACATCAGCAACCAATTCACGGCACAAGGAGGAAAAATACATGAAAAGATTTGCGACCGGGCTCCTGGCGGGAAGCATAATCGGCGCGATAGGCGTCGGCATGGCGATGACCGATGCCAAGTCCCGCAGGAGGATGAAGAAGCAAGCGGTCAGAAAGGCCAACGAACTGATGGACAATGTGCACGATATGTTTTGAGGGTTTTAACGCCTCATGACACGCTCCGCGACTTCCAGGAGTTCGCCGTCGGTTATGTCCGTGACGCGCCCCTCCTCGTACTGGGCGTCCACCCAGCCCTTTATGGCTTCGATGACCGGGTGCCTTTTGTCGAAGGCGTCCCCGCCGGTCAGTTCGAAGTGCGTGTTCACCCAGTGCGCGACGCCCGCCAGGCCGGAGGTGCCGGAGATAGTGATGCTGCAAGGGCGATTGAGTATTTTTTCCGTATCGAAGATGTTGTATATCTCCTCGTTCTTCAAAAGCCCGTCCGCGTGGATGCCCGCGCGGGTCACGTTGAAATTCCGGCCCACGAACGGCGTCATCGGCGGGATGCGGTAGCCGATCTCCTCTTCGAAATACCGCGCGATTTCAGTAATGACCTCGGCGTTCATACCGCCGAGGTCACCGCGGAGCTGGGCGTATTCGATTATCATGGCCTCGAGGGGCGTGTTGCCGGTGCGCTCGCCGATGCCCAAAAGCGAGCAGTTGACCGAGCAGGCCCCGTACAGCCAGGCGTAGGCGGCGTTCACGACCGCCCGGTAAAAGTCGTTGTGCCCGTGCCACTCGATCAGCTCGTGGGGCACGCCGGCGTGGTGGTGGAGCCCGTAGATCAGGCCCTGGACGCTCCGCGGCATGACGCTTCCGGGGAAAGTCGCGCCGTAGCCCATCGTGTCGCAGGCGCGTATCTTGACCGGCATTTTCGCGTCGCGCATCAGGTCCATCAGCTCCGTGACAAACGGCACCACGAAGCCGTAAAAATCGGCCCGGGTTATGTCCTCAAAGTGGCAGCGCGGCCTGATCCCGAACTCCATGCACTCGCGGACGACGGACAGGTAGTGGTCTATGGCCTGGCGGCGGGTCATTTTCATTTTCAGGAAAATATGATAATCGGAGCAGGAGACCAGTATCCCCGTCTCCTTCAGGCCGATGGATTTCACTAGCTCGAAATCGCTCCGGGAGGCGCGGCTCCAGCTCGTGACCTCCGGATATTCGTAGCCGCGCTCCAGACACCTGCGGACGGCTTCCCGGTCCTTCTTCGTATATATAAAGAACTCGCTCTGCCGAACGAGGCCGTTCGGCCCCGAGAGAGCGTGCAGCAGGTCGTATATATGTACGATCTGTTCTGTCGTGAACGGCTCGCGGGACTGCTGCCCGTCGCGGAAGGTCGTGTCGGTCATCCATATCTCGTCCGGCATGTCGATCGGGACGATCCTGTGGTTGAAGGCGATCTTTGGTATCTCGTCGTAGGGGAAGAGGTTCCGGTGCAGGTTCGGCTCCTTTACATCCTGGAGCTGGTAGCGCGTCTCGCTGCGCTCCAGGAGGTTGGTCTTTTTGTTGAACTCAAACATATTCCATCTCCGTTCCGTTATCTGTTATTACCATACCCGTCCTTCAGCATCACATCGTGCGCCCCGCCCTCCACTATGCTCACCGACGACACCAGCGTCAGCCGCGCCTTCTCCTGGAGCTCGCGGATGTCGAGCGCGCCGCAGTTGCACATGGTGGACTTGACCTTGGAGAGCGTCACGCCGACGTTGTCGCGCAGGCTGCCCGCGTAGGGCACGTAGGAGTCCACGCCCTCCTCGAAGGTCAGCCCGGGGTCCCCACCCTGGTCGTACCGCTGCCAGTTGCGCGCGCGCGCCGAGCCCTCGGCCCAGTATTCCTTCATGTAGCTTCCGTTGATAAGCACCTTGCTGGACGGGCTCTCGTCAAACCGGGCGAAATACCGTCCCAGCATACAGAAATCCGCGCCCATGGCCAGCGCCAAAGTTATGTGATAATCGTGGACGATGCCGCCGTCCGCGCAGAGCGGGATATATACCCCCGTCTCCCTGAAATACTCGCCCCGCGCCTTCGCGACTTCCGTCACGGCCGTGGCCTGGCCGCGGCCGATGCCCTTCGCCTCGCGGGTAATGCAGATCGAACCCGGCCCCACGCCTATCTTGACGAAATCCGCGCCCGCCTCGGCCAGGAAACGGAACCCGTCCCCGTCCACCACATTCCCAGCGCCGATCTTGACGGAGTCGCCGTACTCGCGGCGGATATGCTCCAGCGTCAGCTTCTGCCACTCCGTAAAGCCGTCCGAGGCGTCTATGCAGAGTATGTCGGCCCCGGCGTCCACAAGCGCCGGAACCCGCTCCGCGTAGTCCCGCGTGTTTATCCCCGCGCCGACCACGTACCGCTTTGAAGAGTCCAGAAGCTCCAGCGGGTACTCCTTGTGCGCGTCGTAGTCCTTCCTGAACACGAAGGCCACGAGGCGCTGATCCTCGCTGATTATCGGCAAAGCGTTGATCTTTTTCTCCCAGATGATGTCGTTCGCGTCGCTGAGGCTGACGCCCTCGCGGGCGTATATGACCTTTTCCAGCGGCGTCATGAACTCTTTGACCTTCGTGCCGGGGGACATGCGGCTGACCCGGTAGTCCCGGCTGGCGACTATACCCAGGAACCGGCCGGAGGAGGTGCCGTTGTCGGTTACGGCGACCGTGGAGTGCCCGGTTTTGGCCTTAAGCGCGAGGATGTCCGCCAAGGTGTTCTCCGGCGTGACGTTGGAATCGCTCGGGACGAACCCGGCCTTGAAGGCCTTGACCTTTTTGACCATCTCCGCCTGGCGCTCGACGGGCTGCGACCCGTATATAAAAGAAATTCCGCCTTCCCTGGCGAGCGCAATGGCCATACCGTCATCGGAGACCGACTGCATAATCGCGGAGACAAGCGGAATGTTCATGGAGAGAGGCGGCGTTTCGCCCTTTTTGAATTTCACGGCCGGCGTGCGCAGGCTGACGCCGCCGGGCACGCACTGACGCGAGGAGTACCCGGGCACCAGCAGATATTCGCTGAACGTGTGGGACTCCTGCTCGTAGAAAAAAGCCATTGTAAACCCCTCCTTCTGAAATTAATATCTGAAATTTAGTTTCTTATCCCGCCAATCGGAAATGGTATGGGGTGAAATTATAACGCGGGGGGGTGTGAATGGCAAGAGGAAATTTTCTGCGCACGACAAACGCATGAACGCATGAACATACAAATTGCATACAAATTGCACAACGAATGTAGGGCGCGCCGACCCCGGCGCGCCGAGCTTGCCGCAATATTCATCGCAAATAGTGGAACGGCGCGCCGGAGTCGGCGCACCCTACAACAAAAGGAACTCTAATTTTATGCGGAAATATTTTCATGCGTTTGTCGTGTTCTGCGAGACAGCGATTGACACCGCGACTAAACTTTGTATAATAAAATCCATAGAAAGGGGGCGTGCCGCGCATGAAAAACCGTGTTAAGTTTGCCGTCATCGGAGCCGGAAGCGTCAGCTTCTGCCCGGCGACCGTCACCGATATCCTGCTGAACGAAAGCTTCGGCAGCCTCGGCGAGGCCGAGATATACCTGATGGACATAAAGGCGGACGCGCTGGAGGTCTCGCGGGCTTTCTGCGAGGCCATGGCGGCCAGGCTGAACAAAAAACCTCTCATACAAGCCTCGACGGACCTGGCGCGGGCGGTCGAGGGCGCAGACTTCGTGATAACGGCCATAGAGGTCGACCGCTATCACTACTGGTCTCAGGATTTCCACATCCCGCGCCGCTACGGCTTCCGCCAGATATACGGCGAGAACGGCGGGCCGGGCGGCATGTTCCACACGCTGCGAAACCTTCCGCCCATGCTCGAGATCGCCCGGGCCGTGGAACGCTACAGCCCCGGCGCGTGGCTGATAAACTACACCAACCCGGAGGCCAAACTGGTGGAGGGCCTGTCCAAACTTAGCGGCGTGCGATGCGTCGGGCTTTGCCACGGAGATCAGATTGGCGTCCGGCAGCTGGCCCTGTTCCTGCAAATGCCCCAGGAGCGCATAGGGACCGCCAGCGTCGGGATGAACCATTTCGGTTGGTTCACGAGGATATGGGATAAAACGACCGGCGAGGATCTTTATCCCAGGCTCCGCGAACAGGAACGAAAAGCGGACGGGCTCGCGCTGTGGGACGAATACGCCCTGTCCCGCCTGATGCTGCGGATTTACGGGCTGTGGCCCTATCCCGGCGCGAACCACATAGGAGAGTATTTTGCCTGGAGCGACGCCTATCTGGCCAGCGCCAGCCTCCAGTTCTACTTCGACCCCGCTTCCGGGCGGCCCTGGGAGTCCAAAAACCCGCCGGAATTCGTCTATTGCCTCTCGAAAGACCTCGCCGGGCGCGAGCTTTTTCCGGAGCGCGGCCCTGGCGGGAAGGATCCGTCGTACACAAGCGTTTTTAACGCGGACAGCCGCGCGGCTGTTCCCTCCGGCGAGTACGGAGTGCTGATCGCCGAGGCGATATTCTTTGACAAGGCCGCGGAGATCGGGGCGGTGAACATGCCCAACCGCGGCTTCGCTCCGGGATTGCCGGAGGGCATGGTGCTGGAGATGCCGGCCGTCGCCGACGGAAAAGGCATCCATCCAAAGCGGTGCGACGCCCTGCCGACTGCCGTCGCCTCCATGATCGCGACGCAGGGAGCCATACACAGCCTCCTCGTCGAGGCCTACGCGGAGCAGTCGCGCAACAAGCTGCTCCAGGCCGTTTTGCTTGACCCGACGGTGTCCGGCTATAACAACGCGGTCGCCATGATCGACGAAATGTGCGAGCGCCAGAAGGAAATATTGCCGCCGCTGTACTGGTGACGGTGTTTTTATCTATCGGTACAACACCCACATCTTCGCCAGCGACGCGAATTCCCGCAGATACGCCAACGGGGCCTCGAACGGATTCATCCCGGCATGGACGTGGCGCGCGTCGAGGCCCAAAAGCCGCGACAGCCGCGCCGCGCGGAAGATGTGGAAGGCGTTCGTGACAAACGCCGTCCGATACGCGCCCGCCCCGAACCTTTTGTCCAGTATGGCCTTGGAAAACTCCAGGTTCTCATATGTATTCCGGGATCTGTCCTCTTTTATTATCAGCTCGTCGGGGACGCCCTTCCCGGCGAGCCAGCGCCTCATGGCCTCCGCCTCCGTTATGTCCTCCTGGGGGCCCTGCCCGCCGGAAACGACGATAAGGGCCGCCGGGTTCTTCCCGTGGTACTCCAGCGCCGCCTCGAGGCGCCTCCTGAGCGGGCCGGTCGGCGTCTCGCCCCGGACGCCCGAGCCGAGGACGATAAGCGCGTCCTCGCGGTAATCGGCCGTGTCGCGGCCGCCAATGACCGTCAGAAGCAGCGACCCCGCCAGGATCATAAACAGCGCCGCGCCGAAAACCCACGCCGGCGCCTTGAAGCGGCGCAGGAAGTCGGCCTTCCACGCCGCGGCGAGAACGGCCGCGCCGAGCAGGAAAAAGAACACGATCCCGGCGTTGAAGGTCGACGTGAAGACGAGCGCCGCGGCGTCGATGATCATCAGCGCCCCCACGGCGGCCAGAACCGCGCGGAACGCTTTCCAGGTTGTCATGCCCAACGGCCGTCCCCCCTCCCCCGCCGCTAAACGAGATAATACGAATATACGACAAACCCCCGGCGCAACGCCGCTGACGTCGCCGGGGGCCGCCTTTGGAATTTCCGGTCGCAATCCGCGCGTTCCCCAAATCGGTAAGCATCTCTCTGTAAGTATACCGTATGCCGAAAACATTTGCCGACGGCATGTGAGGCTAATGTTTTCGCGCTCCGGTATCCCTGCGCAAAACCCGCGCTCGGCCTCGTCCCGCCGCGGGAATTTCTATTATGATAACGTACGGAACGCGGATTTGCAAGCGGTTTTTGAAATATTTTTATTTATTTTAGTATAATATAAATTTTTCTGTCGAATATTGAATTAATTATACCCCCGAATTGACTTGCCCGGCCGGAGAAGAGCTTTTATACTGCTTTTGTCGACCATTATTTTACATAGAAACGGGTGTGGCCTGTGATAAAGACGTTTGCCTCGCTTTTGCCGTTTTTTTTGGCGCTCGCCCTGTACGGCCCCCCCGCCGCGCCGGGGGCGTCCGCCGATACGCTAACGGGCGCGAACGCGGCCGCGTGTGCCGGGACGGCCGCAGTAACCGCCGCGGACACGGGCACGGCCGCAAGTACCGCCGCGGACACGGGTACGGACGCAAATGCGGCTGCGGCCTGTCTGATCTGCTACATGAACTTCGACGCGGACGGAAACTGGTTCTGGGAAAGCGAGAATTACTCCGCCGGCGAAGGCTTATCCGGTGACGAGACGGCTTACTCCGCCCTTTCCCGGCTTCTGGAAATAGCCGCGTGCGTGCCCGAAGGCGCGAAAGTGACTGGCGCGGCCGTCTCCGGCGGGCTTTTGCGGCTCAATATGTCGGAGGAGACTTTCAACGCGGGCGGGTGCGAGGCCGAGAGGGTATTCGCCGCCCAGCTGCTGCGCACGGCGCTTTCGCTGCCCGGAGTGGAAAAGGTGACGCTGATGCTGGACAACCGGCCGGTCCCGCTGGCCGAGGGAACGCTGATCGTGGGGGAAAGCGGGTGGGAGAAATATTTTAGTGCCTGAAATGCCGCATCCCCGTGAACACCATCGCTATGCCGTGCCTGTTGCACGCCTCGATCGACTCGGCGTCGCGCACGGACCCGCCCGGCTGGATTATCGCCGTTATCCCGGCGGCCGCCGCGGCCTCGACGCAGTCCTCGAACGGAAAGTAGGCGTCCGACGCCAGGACCGCGCCCTTCAGCGCGTCGGCGCCGAGGGCCTTTGTCCCGTGGTCGACGGCCTGCTCCGCCGCCCAGATCCTGTTGACCTGGCCGGGGCCGATGCCGATCGTGCGCCTGTCCTTGCCTATCGCGATGCCGTTGGACTTGACGTACTTCACGACCTTCCACGTGAAGACCAGGTCCTCCGTCTCCCGCTCCGTCGGCCTTCTGTCGGTCACATATCGCAATTCCTCCGGCAGCAGGGCGTTGTCCACGTCCTGCACGATCACGCCGCCCGAGACTTTTTTAATGTCCAACGAGCCGTCGGGCTGTTTTCGTCCGATATTGTCGAGTTTTAGCAGGCGCAGGCTCTTCTTTTTCGACAAAATCTCAAATGCCTCCGGTTCAAAATCCGGCGCGAGGATAATTTCGAGAAAAACCTTGTTCCTGCCGATATCCTCCGCTATTCTGGCGTCTATGGGGCGGTTCGCCACGACGATCCCGCCGTAGATGGAGACCGGGTCGCAGGAATAGGCTTTGCGCCACGCCTCGTAGACGTCCGCGCCGCAGGCCGCGCCGCAGGGGTTCGAGTGTTTGCAGGCCACGACGCACGGCTCGGCGAATTCCTTCACAAGCTCCAGCGCGCCGTGGGTGTCGTTGATGTTGTTGAAGGAAAGCTCCTTGCCGTGGAGCTGGACGATCTCCGTCAGCATCCCGCCGAGCTTCGGGCCGGCCTCGCGGTAGAACGCGGCCTTCTGGTGCGGGTTTTCGCCGTAGCGCATGTCCTGCGCCTTTTCGAAGGTCAATGTCAGAGTCTCCGGAAAAAGCCCGATTCCGGCGGCTTTTTTCATGTACGCCGCGACGCTCGCGTCGTAGTCGGCTGTATGCATGAACACCTTCGCGGCCAGGCGCGTCTTTGTAGCCAGGCTGACCTCGCCGCCCGCCCCGAGCTCCGCCAGGACGGCGGCGTAGTCCGCCGGGTCGACCACGGCGGCCACGTCCGCGTAGTTCTTCGCGGCGGCGCGGAGCATGGCCGGGCCGCCGATGTCGATCTTCTCGATGATCTGCTCATGGGTCGCGCCGGGCGCAGCGGCCGTCTCCTTGAACGGGTAGAGGTTCACCGCGAGGATGTCTATCAGCCCTATGCCGAGCTCCTCCATCCGGGAAACGTGCTCCGGTACGCTCCGCTGGGCCAGCAGGCCGCCGTGGATCATCGGGTGCAGCGTCTTCAGCCGGCCGTCCAGGCACTCCGGGAACCCCGTTATGTCCGAAACTCCCGTGACCGGAACCCCCGCCTCCGCGAGCGCGGCCTGCGTCCCGCCGGTGGAGACGATCTCGAAGCCGAGCTCCGCCAGCCTCGCGGCGAAGTCCACGACGCCGGTCTTGTCATAGACGCTCAAAAGCGCTCTTTTCATGCGATTTCCCTCCTTGTCCGCCGCGCGCCATCCCGCATTTATCGGGTATCCCGCGGCAATAAAACAGCCGACCATAGTCCAAGCATCGGCTGCCCAGACGGTCGGCGTTCTGGGAAAACGACGATTGATACGAATCCCGGCAATCATCGTTTTCGCGGTTATACTCCACGTGGTAAACTCCACTTCCGTCAGTCGTATAACAAATTCATTCTAACACCGCGCCGGTTTGTTTTCAAGCGGAATTTTAGAACCCATGAAAACCCCTACCTGATGATATACTCCTCCCCGATCTCCCGTATAAACCGGCTCGGCGCGTTGTAAACCGTCTGCCCGTACTGCATCCGCGACGTCGCCGACGTGATGTAAAGCTCCCTCATCGCCCGCGTGATCCCGACGTAGCAGAGCCGCCTCTCTTCCTCCATCTCCTTCGGGCTGTCGCTCACGGCGCTCCTGTAGCTCGGAAAAATGCCCTCCTCCATGCCCACGAGGAACACGCACGGGAACTCCAGGCCCTTGGAGCTGTGCAGCGTCATCAGCACCGCCGTGTCCTCGCCTTCCTCGTAGTTGTCCACGTCGGCCACCAAGGCCACGTCCTCCAGGAAGGCGGCCAGGCCGGCGTTTTCGCGCCCGGCCTCGAACTCAGCGGCCTTGGACAGCAGCTCGTTGACGTTGTCGACGCGGCTTTGGGCCTCCTCCGTGCCTTCCAGCAGGAGCCCGACCGTATAGCCCGTCTCGCCTATGATCTGTTTGATCAGATCGGTTATCCGATGGCCGTGGGCGTACTCCGTAAGCCTGTCCATGAGCGCCGCGAACTCCTTGACCCGCTCCGCCCTGGCGCCGGTCAGGCCGGCCTTTTCCGGCTCGCGGAGCGTTTCCAGGATCGGGACGCCGTCCGCCCCCGCCTGGGCGATCAGGCGGTCGACGGAGGCGTCGCCGATGCCGCGCCGGGGGACGTTGATGATCCGTGTCAGGGACACTATGTCCTGCCGGTTGTATATCACCTTCAGATAGGCCAGGATGTCCTTGACCTCTCTGCGCTCGTAGAAGCGCACGCCGCCGAACAGCCTGTAGGGGACGCTCCGGAACACCAGCTGATCCTCTATCGAACGGGACTGGGCGTTGTTGCGGTAGAGGACGGCGAAGTCGGAGTACCGCACGCCCTTGGCGGCCTTCGCGGCTATCACGCCGGCCACGAACGCGCCCTCGTCTTTGTCGGAATCCAGTTTCTGATAGTATATCTTGCTGCCCAAATCGTTCCTCGTCCAGAGCGTCTTGCTCTTGCGGCCCTTGTTGTGGGCTATGACGGAGTTGGCCGCGTCCAGGATGGTCTTGGTGGAGCGGTAGTTCTGCTCGAGCTTTATCACGCTCGCCTTTGGGAAATCCTTCTCAAAATCCAGGATGTTCCGGATGTTCGCGCCGCGCCAGCCGTAGATGCTCTGGTCGTCGTCGCCGACCACGCAAAGGTTCTCGTATTTAGACGCCAGGACGCGCACGAGCCTGTACTGGGCCGTGTTTGTGTCCTGGTACTCGTCCACGAGGATATAGTGGAACCTGTCCTGATACCTCTCCAGCACGTCGGGGCACTTCACGAACAGCTCCACGGTCTTGAATATGATGTCGTCAAAGTCCAGCGCGTTGGCCTCCAGCAGCTTCTTCTGATACAGCCGGTATACCAAGGCGATCTTGGAGAGCCGGAAATCCCCGGCGGCCGCCTGGGCGAAGTTCTCCGGGCCGACCAGTTCGTTTTTCTGGGCGCTGATGCTGTACAGCACGCCCTTGGGCGGGAACTGCTTCTCGTTTATGCCGAGCTCCGCGACGCACGCCTTCACGAGGCGCTCGGAGTCGTCCGCGTCGAAGATGGTGAAGTTGGAGCCGCGGTTCAGGCGGGTTATCTCTCTGCGCAAAATGCGCACGCAGGTGGAGTGGAACGTGGCCACCCAGACCTGCTCGCCCATCGGCGACAGGGCGCGGACGCGGTCGCGCATCTCCCGCGCGGCCTTGTTCGTGAAGGTTATGGCCAGGATGTTGAACGGGCTGACGCCGTTGTCGATCAGATAGGCGATCCGGTAGGTCAAGGCGTTGGTCTTGCCGGAGCCGGCCCCGGCCAGGAGAAGGAGGGGGCCCTCGGTGTGCTCGACGGCCTTTTTCTGCATGGGGTTCAGTTTGGACAGGTCGACCATAAAATCCTCATTTCGCAAGCTCCCGCAGAGCCTCATTATTTTCGTATTGCGCAAAATGCCGCAAATCAGACTGACGTGTAAGATTGACCGTTCCGCTTTACACGGACATACGATACAACCGCTCGGCCGGGACAATTCCGGAACGGTCAAGACCGTTCCCCACGGGATGACGTCAGCCTATTTTCAGCGCCTTCTTCAATTTTTCCACGCTGCCCGACATTGTAGGGAACGGTCTTGACCGTTCCCCACGGGATAACGTCAGCCTATTTTCAGCGCCCTCTTCAATTTTTCCCACGCTGCCCGGGATAACGTCAGCCTATTTTCAGCGCCCTCTTCAATTTTTCCCACGCTGCCCGACATTGTGGGGGAACGGTCAAGACCGTTCCCTACGGGATGACGTCAGCCTATTTTCAGCGCCCTCTTCAATTTTTCCACGCTGCCCGACATTGTGGGGAAACGGTCAAGACCGTTCCCTACGGGATGACGTCAGCCTATTTTCAGCGCCTTCTTAAATTTTTCCACGCTGCCCGACATTGTAGGGAACGGTCTTGACCGTTCCCCAAGGGATGAGGTTAGCCTATTCTCAGCGCCTTCTTAAATTTTTCCACGCTGCCCGACATTGTAGGGAACGGTCTTGACCGTTCCCCACGGGATGAGGTCAGCCTATTTTCAGCGCCTTCTTCAATTTTTCCACGCTGCCCGACATTGTAGGGAACGGTCTTGACCGTTCCCCACGGGATGAGGTTAGCCTATTTTCAGCGCCTTCTTCAATTTTTCCACGCTGTCGTTCAGCACAAGCTCCCCCGGTATCCCGCTTTTGGCGATGACCTCCGCCGCCCGGGACAGGTCGCCTACCCGGCCGCTGGTATGCGCGTCGCTCGCCGCCACCACCTGCGCCCCGGCTTCGGCGCACAGGCGGAGCATTTCCAGAAACGCCTCCTCGCCGCAGTAGCGCCAGTTCAGCGGATGGAGGGACGAGTCGTTGACCTCGACGACCTTGCCGGTTCGCGCGGCGGCGCGGACGACCGTTTCTATATCGACGGGGAAGTTCCGGTCGAGTATGTGCCCGATTATGTTTACATGCGGGTTGGACATGGCCGCGACCACGGCGCGGGTGTTCTCCGCCTCGCCGCCCGGCTCTATGCAGTTCGGGTGCAGGCTCGCGATGACGACTTTAAGCCTTCTCAATATGGCGTCCGGGAGGTCGAGCCTCCCGTCGCGGTCCATGATGTTGACCTCCGCGCCCGGGAGGATCTCCACGCCGCCTATGAACCGCGGCAAAGATTTCAGGCCGGCGAAATAGCCTTTCGTCGTGGTCTCCGGCATTTCCGGCCCGTGATCGGTTATGGCTATCAGTTTCAGCCCCTTTGCCGCCGCCTTCAAGGCGTATTCCGCCGGCGAGCCGTCGGCGTGGCCGCTGGCGGAGGTGTGGCAGTGCGTGTCGGTTATATACATCGTTTGGCTTCACTCCCTTGGTGGAGTATTATACAACAGAAAACCGGGGAAATAAATCGAAAAATTTTTATTGATACCCCCTTGCATTTCCCTTTTCGTTATGCTAGACTAGTCCAAAGCAACACAATACCACATAAATTGACCCGATACCAATATCCAAAACAACATAAAGGGGGCATTTCATGTTTTCCGAATTCGAAACAAAAAAGCAGATATGCGAGATCGGGAAGAGGATCTACAACAAGGGCTTCGTCGCCGCGAACGACGGGAACATCTCCGTGCGCATGGGCAACGGCGAGTTCCTCTGCACGCCCACGGGCGTCAGCAAGGGCTTCATGACGCCGGACATGATCTGCAAGACGGACAAGGACGGCAAAGTCCTCCAGGCCGCCCAGGGCCTCAAGCCCTCCTCGGAAATAAAGATGCATATGCGCGTCTACAGGGAGCGGAGCGACGTGAACGCCGTCGTCCACGCGCACCCGCCCTGCGCCACGAGCTTCGCCATCGCCGGCATCCCGCTGACCCAGCCGATCATGCCGGAGGCGGTCATCTCTTTGGGCTGCGTGCCGATCGCGGAGTACGGCACCCCCTCCACGGACGAGATACCCAACGCCGTCGCGAAATACCTCCAGCACTTCGACGCCGTATTGCTCGAGAACCACGGCGCGCTGTCCTATTCCGTCGACCTCACCCAGGCCTATTTCAAGATGGAATCCCTGGAGTTCTACGCCCAGCTCCTGTTTACCGCGAGGCAGCTCGGCGGGCCGAAGGAACTGAGCGAGAGGCAGGTCAAAGCCCTCTACGAGCTGCGCAAAAAATTCGGCCTGCCCGGCAAGCATCCCTCCGACGTCTGCGTCGGCGCCGGCTGCGACTGCGGCGGCTGCCACGGGCTCGAAAGCGCAGGGGACTCCGGCGCGGGACAGGCCTCATGCGGCCAGGACGAGGTGAACACCGTCGTGGCGGAGGTCACGAAGCGGGTGCTGGCGGCGCTGAAATGATCTGAACATATGCGTTATACGGCATGGCGAGACTGATTGGAACGTAACCAGGCGTTTACAGGGCAGGGAGGATATCCCGCTCAACCTGAACGGGATCGCGCAGGCGGAGCGGTGCGCTCTGGCGCTGACGAACAGGAAGTGGCGGGCAATTTTCACCAGCCCCCTTAAAAGGGCGCGGCAAACCGCCGATGTTTTGGCCGGCGTCCTGCGCGTTTCGGAAATATACGAGGATCCCGGTTTGCTCGAACGGGACTACGGCAAGGCCTCCGGCCTCACGGCGGAAGAACGCGCCGCCCGGTTCCCGGACGGCCGGTATGACGGCATAGAGGATTGGGCCTCCCTCAGGGACAGAGTTTTGAGCGCCTTGATAAGGAGCGCCGGCAAATTCCCGTCGGAGGACATCATTGCGGTGTCCCACGGGAGCGCCATAAATTCCGTCCTCGCCGAATTGTCGAATCATGAGATCGGGACGGGAAAAACGCGCCTGAAAAACGCGTGCGTCAATATGCTGGAGTACAGAGACGATTTGTTGAGCATAGTATTCTGCAATAAATCCGCCGATGAGCTTGTTCAGCCCACTTCTTTGGAAATAGCGGATCGACGGTCGGGCATGGAAGCCATGTCCGATCGTTACAACGCCGATATGCCTTAGTATTGGCAGGGTCGGGCTTCCATGCCCCACCGCCCTTAGTATTGGCAGGGTCAGGCTTCCATGCCCGACCGCCCTTAGCCTTGATAAACGGGGTGAACATATGCCCGGATCCAAACGCTTCGAAATCCTCCGCAACCGCCCCGTCAACAAGGACGGCTTCATCCGGGAATGGCCGGAGCTGGGCTTCTGCGCCATGCGGAGCCCCTACGACCCCGCGCCGTCGCTGACGATAGAAAACGGCAAAATCGTCGAAATGGACGGCAAGCGCCGCGAAGACTTCGACTTTATCGACGCGTTCGTCGCCGACTACGCCATACGCCAGGAACAGGCGGGGGAATCCATGTCCGCGCCGGAGCTTGGGATCGCGCGGATGATGGCGGACATAAACGTCCCCCGCGCCGACGTCGTGCGCATGGTCAGCGGCTGCACCCCGGCCAAGCTGGCGCGGGTGCTGGATTATTTGAACGTCGTCGAGATGATGATGGCCATGCAGAAGATGCGCGTCCGCCGGACTCCGTCCACCCAGGCGCACATCACCAACCGCAAGGACGACCCGGCCCAGATCGCCGCGGACGCCGCGGAAGGGGCGCTGCGCGGCTTCCGGGAGGAGGAGACCACCGTCGGCGTCGCACGGTACGCGCCGCTGAACGCGGTCGCGCTTCTGATCGGCTCCCAGACGGGCAGGCCCGGCGTCCTGACGCAGTGCGCCGTCGAGGAGGCCACGGAGCTGGCGCTTGGCATACGCGGGTTCACGACCTACGCCGAGACCATCAGCGTCTACGGCACCGAGCGCGTGTTCGTGGACGGGGACGACACGCCCTATTCCAAGGCGTTCCTGACCTCCGCCTACGCCTCGCGCGGCCTGAAGACGCGGTTCACGTCCGGCTCCGGCTCGGAGGTGCTTATGGGCTGCGCGGAGCAGAAGTCGATGCTCTACCTGGAGATTCGCTGCCTGATGGTGACGAAGGGCGCGGGCACGCAGGGCGTGCAGAACGGCTCGGTGAGCTGCGTGGGCATACCGGCGGCGGTTCCGTCGGGCATACGCGAGATTTTGGCGGAAAACCTGGCCGCCGCCTGCCTGGACCTGGAGTGCGCCTCGTCGAACGACCAGAGCTTCACCCACTCCGACATGCGGCGCACGGCCCGGACTATGCTCCAGTTTCTGCCGGGCACGGATTTCATCTTCTCCGGCTACGCGGCGGAGCCCAACTACGACAACATGTTCGCCGGGTCGAACTTCGACGCGGAGGACTTCGACGATTATAACGTATTGCAGCGGGACATGATGGTGGACGGCGGGCTTAGGCCCGTCAAAGAGGAGGAGGCCGTCCGGGTCAGGCAAAAGGCCGCCGGGGCCGTTCAGGCAGTTTTCAGGCGTCTGGGTTTGGCCGAGATCACGGACGAACAGGTTGAAGCAGCCACATACGCCCACGGCAGCGACGACACGCCGGAGCGCGACGCGCTGGCGGACGTGCTCGGCGCGGATCAGATGATGGCCAGGGGGGTCACGGGCCTGGACGTGGTGAAGGCGCTCGCGGAGAGCGGCTTCCAAGACATTGCGGACAGCGTCCTGCAAATGCTGAAACAGCGGATCACCGGCGACTATTTGCAGACCTCGGCCATTCTCGACGAAAATTTCAACGTGATAAGCGGCGTCAATGACCCGAACGACTATCAGGGGCCGGGGACGGGGTATCGGGTCGGCGGGGAGAGGTGGAAGGAGATACAGGAGATACCGAATTTGATTGAGACGGATTGAATGAAATGCCGTCTGTAAAACCGGGCAAAAGGAGTTATCGCGGACTTATGGATATCGAAAAACACGACTACGAACAGCTCATCGCCGAAATCGCCGGAATCCTCCGTGACGTCCTGAACGAGCGAGCGCAAAACGCCGGCGGAATGCCGGGCTTTTCCGAAGGATCGGCAAGCCCCGCCCCAAGACCGGCCGCCGCTTCTTCAAAACCGACTCCGGCCAAGTTTTCCCGCTCCTCCGACCCCCGCGAGGTGATAATCGGCGTCGGCCCGGCTTTTTTGGCCGAGCTGACCGCGACCCTGAACGGCCTGCCCCACGCTGAGGTCCTCAGGGAGATCGCCGCTGGCGTCGAGGAGGAAGGAATGATCCCCCGCGCCGTCAAGGTGTACAAAACCTCCGACGTGGCCTTCATCGGCAAGGAGGCCGCGGAACTAAGCGGCTCCGGCGTCGGCGTGGGCCTCCAGTCCAAGGGCACGGCCGTGATCCACAGGAAAGACCTCTACCCGCTGACCAACCTAGAGCTTTTCCCGCAAGCCCCGCTGATGACCTTGGCGCACTACCGGCAAATCGGGCAGAACGCCGCCAGGTACGCCAAGGGCGAGCGCGTGAAGCCGATGAAGGTCCTGAACGACCCCATGACCCGTGCGTCGTACCAGGTGAAGGCGGCGCTGATGCACAACAGGGAGACGGCGCTGGCGGATACGAGGCGGCCTGCGGAGGATTTTGCTTGACTATACCGGATGCGGAAAACATTTGCCGACGACGTCGACAGAGGAGGCTAATGTTTTCGCACTCCGATATAAACGTGTGATTTGTAGGGGCGGGTTTGTGGCGACCGCAGGGTCGGGGTTCTTTAACGTCCCGTTATACGGATTATTTATATTTTGCGTGAAAGGGTGAATATTTTGGATTGCAAAACATTAGATGAAGTTCGCAATAACATTGATAGGATTGATAATGAAATTATCAAACTTATTGCTGAACGCGGCGTCTATGTGAAACAAGCATCAAAGTATAAAAAAGACAGTCAAGACGTTAAAGCGCCTAATAGAGTTGAGGCGGTTATACAGAAAGTACGGAGACTTTCGGAAGAATATGGCGCAAGTCCTGATATGGTGGAAAAGTTATACCGTGAAATGATAGAAGGTTTTGTAAATATAGAGATGAATGAATTTGATAATGCGGTTCGTTAATAAGCGGGCGGCAAGACGCCGGACGGGCGGCAGGATGCCGCCCCTACGGAACCCGGTTGTAGGGGCGGGGTCTTCCCGCCCGGGGTTATTCCGTCCGGGGTCATCCCGCCCCGGGGTCATCCCGCCCGTCACCGCCAAATCTCCGTTTAGCATATTGGAGGCGCGAACCATGGACGGCCACAGCAATACCGACAACCGCATCCTCTCCGGCACGGGCGTACCGCTGGAGGACATAACCCTCGAGGCGGTCCTGGCGGGCAAAATCGCGCCGGACGACATAAAGATCTCCGCCGGGACCCTGGAGCGGCAGAGCGGCGTTTCCGCGTCGGCCGGCCGGCCGCAGATGGCCGAGAACCTGCTCCGCGCGGCGGAAATGACGAAAATCCCGGATAACACTTTGCTTGAAATTTACAATAAACTGCGTCCGAACAGGGCCACTAAGGCCGAGCTCGAAAAGATCGCCGACGACCTCGGCGGGCTCTACGGCGCGCCCAGGTGCGCGGCCCTCGTGCGGGACGCGTTGGCGATCTACGAAAAGCGGGGGATCCTCCTGTGAGCGGGAACGGCTTGCTTGTCGCCGGCGTGGACATAGGCAACTCCACGACGGAGGCCGCGCTGGCCCGCGTGGAGCCGGACGGGGGCAAGCGGTTTCTGGCCTCGTCCATAACGCCCACGACGGGCCTGAAGGGCACGCCCGAAAATGTCGCGGGTATCATGACCGCGCTGGAAATGGTTTTGGAGCGGGCGCAAATGCCCAAGGCGAAAATAGACAGGATTTTGCTGAACGAGGCCGCGCCGATCCTGGGCGGGACCGCGATGGAGACGGTCACGGAGACGGTCGTCACGGACTCGGCCATGATCGGCCACGACCCGCGCACCCCCGCCGGGATGGGCGTGGCGACCGGGGTCCTGGTACGGATCGACCGGTTGGATTCGGACGCCGCGGCGGAATACGGCGGCGTCATCGCCGTCGCCGACGCGGATTTCGGCTACGAGCGCGCGGCGAGGCTGATAAACGAATCGCGCGCGAATGTGACGGGGCTGATTTTGGAAAAAGACGAGGCCGTGCTCGTATACAACAGGCTGGACAGGAAAATCTGCATTATAGACGAGGTCAGGCGCATCGGAGCGGTGCCTCTGGGCGTCCTCGCGGCGATAGAGGTCGCCCCGCCCGCCATGACCTTGCGGGCGCTGTGCGACCCATACGGCATCGCGGCGCTTCTGGGCCTCGGCCCGGACGAGACACGGCGGGTCTCCGCCGTGGCCAAGAGCTTCGTGGGCAAACGTTCCGGCGCGGTGATAAAGTCCCCGGGGCGGAACGTGGCCGAAAACACGCTTCCCGCCGGTAAAATGACCGTTTACGGCGACAGAAGCCTTGAAACGGACGTGGATTCCGGCGCGGCGGCCATAATGGCCGCGCTGGAGAGCGCCGGGGAAATACACGACGTGACCGGCGAAAGCGGGACGAACATCGGCCGCATGATCGACGCCGTCAAGTCCGGAATGGCCGCCGTGTCCGGAGAAACGCCGCGCATAACCGACATTCTGGCCGTGGACACGGTGACGCCGGCGGCGGTGTCCGGCGGCCTCGCCGGGGAGACGCGCCTGGAAAGGGCGCTCGGCGCGGCGTGCATGGTGCGCTCGTCCGGCCTGCCGATGGAACGGATCGCGGAGGAGCTCGGGCGAAAGACGGGCGCCCGGGCAAGGGTCGGGGGCGCCGAGGCGGCGGCGGCAGTCCTGGGGGCTTTGACTACGCCGGGCGTGTTTTTGCCGCTGGCCGTGCTCGACCTCGGCGCGGGCTCCACGGACGCGGCGGTGCTGGAGCGGGACGGCCGGATACGCTACGCGCACCTGGCCGGGGCCGGCGATATGGTGACAATGCTTATACAGACGGAGCTCGGCCTGCGGGAGAGATCCCTGGCGGAGCTGATCAAGAGGCACCCCGTCGCGAAGGTAGAGAGCCTCAGCCACATCCGCGCGGAAAACGGCGGCGTATATTTCTACAGGGAGCCGCTGGCCCCGAAATTCTACGGCGCGACGGTGATTTTGAAGGACGGGGAGCTGATCGCCCTCGGCGGCGACATATCCCCGGAGAAGATCGTCAGCGTGCGCAGGGAGGCCAAGCGCAAGGTGTTTGTGACTAACGCCCTTCGGGCGGTCAAAAAGGTCTCGCCGGACGCGAAACTGCCCTACATCGCGCTGGCGGGCGGCTCGGCGGAGGACTTCGAGATACCGCCGATGCTGATGGAGGCGTTCGCGGAGATGGGTACGACTTGCGGCAGGGGGAACGTCAGGGGCGTCTGCGGGCCCAGGAACGCCGTGGCGACGGGGCTGGTTTTGGCGATGGAGGATTAGCGCCAAGGATTCTTCGCTCCGCTCAGAATGACAAAGCCGCCGTTTATACCGGATGCAGAAAACATTTGCCGACGACGAGCCGATTCGACGAACGCTTCTGCGGCGAATCGGCGACAGAGAAGGCTAATGTTTTCGCACTCCGGTATATCATCCGAGCGGCCGTAACCGATGGAGGAACCATGAAAACTCTCTACCTTTCCGACCTGGATGGGACGCTGCTCCGCTCGGACGAGCGCGTGTCCGGATACACGGCGGATGTGATCAACCGGTTCGTCAGGCGCGGGGGCTGCTTCTCCTACGCTACTGCGCGGTCATTTGTCACGGCGTCGAAGGTAAGCGCAGGATTGGACATTAGGTTTCCGGTGATTTGCGGCGACGGCGCGTTTATAATTGAGAACGCGGCAAATGACACTTTACCTCTGAATTTTTTTACATCGGATGAAGTTGAGATTGTTTATTCTATACTCAAAAAATATGGAGTATATCCGATTGTCAGCGCGTATATCGACGGAACGGAGCGATTTGCCTATATCGAGAAATGTGTCACGCCTGCCGTGAGGAGTTATCTGGACAACAGAATCGGAGACCCTCGCCGCCGTGAGGTCGAGACTGCCGATGAGCTTTATGTCGGAGACATTTTCCGTTTCTCATGGATGGATACTGACGCTGCCTTATCACCGATAAAAAATATTTTTGAAGCGGATAGCCGTTTCAGCTGTATTTATCTTAAAGCGCCATACTCCGATAACCGTTGCTGTGACATATTGCCCGTAAAATCGACGAAAGCCAACGCCGCTCTGCGGCTCAAAGAAATGCTCGGCTGTGAAAAGATGGTTGTTTTTGGCGACGAACGGAACGACTTATCGCTGTTTTCCGCGGCGGACGAGGGCTACGCGACGGCCAACGCCGTGCCGGAGTTAAAGGAAGCCGCCACCGCCGTTATTAGTTCAAACGATGACGACGGCGTGGCTAAATGGATCGAGGAAAACGCGGAGTGTTGACAATGGAAAAAATCGCGGCGGTTATTTACACGGACGACCCCGCTTCCCCCGCTTTGCCGGAAATCCTGGCGGGGCTGGAGGAGGAGGGCGTGCCCGGCGAGGTCGTGCCGGAGGGCGGGGACTGCGTAATTAAAATGGCAAAAGCCGCCTCTCTGGAGAGCGTCTTCGGCTGCGGGATCGGGCTGCGCGCCGGATACACGGCGCTGTACGCGGAAAAAACGCTGGTCATGCCCCCCTCGGCCGCCGCGCCCAGGCTCGCCGGGAAGAACGCCGCGCTATATATCAAGCGGGAAAGGTTTGAACTGGCATGAAGATATACACGAAACAGGGCGACGCCGGAAAAACCACGCTGTTCGACCCGGTTCCGATCCAAAAGCACGACGACGCGGTGACGGCGATGGGCGCCATAGACGAGCTGATCTCCTTCCTCGGGCTGGTCAAGGTCGGATACGGCGGGGACGGCCAGGCGGAGTTCATCGGCTGCGCGCAGAAAAAGCTGTTCTCGATGTGCGCGCATATTGCTTGCAGGGAGAACCCGGCCTTCCGCTCCTTCGACGCGGACACGGAAGAGCTCGAGCGCCGCATGGACCATATGCAGGCTGAAATGCTGGAGCGGGACACCTTCGCGCCGCCCGGCTCCTGCGAGCTGTCCGCGCATATCGACGTCGCCAGGGCGGTTTGCCGCCGGGCGGAGACGCGCCTCTCGGCCCTGAACAGCCGTAAGCCCGTCTCGCCCGAAGCCATGCGCTACATCAACAGGCTTTCGGATTACCTCTACATACTGGCGAGGTATGCGGATTTTGTGTATATAATCAGGAAAGTCGTGTCGGAGAGCATGAACGCCGCGAACAGAAGCGGCGGGGAGGTGATTTGTATGTCCGAAAGCCTGAGCCTGGCGGACGCGGAGCGCGTAATGGCCCGCGTCACCGAAAAGGCGCGCGAAACGGGCCTTAGCGTGGCGGTGGCCGCGGTAAAGCCGGACGGGCTCCCTATCGCCGCCCACGCGATGGACGGCGTGTTCCCGATCTCGTTCAATCTGGCGATAAAGAAGGCCTACACGGCCGCCGCGCTGAAAACGCCGACCCACGAGCTGCAAAAGCTCGCCGCTCCGGGCAAGGAGCTGTACGGGATCGACGCGGACGGCAAGATCACGGTCGTGGGCGGCGGGACGCCGGTCATCCGGGACGGGAAGCTGCTGGGGGCGATAGGCGTAAGCGGGGGCACGGCCGCGGAGGACACGGCATTGGCCGAATACGGGGCTATAGTCGTTTCGATTTGAAATGAGCTGAAAACGAGCGCGAAACGACTGTTGTTCAGGGGCGTTTCGCACGAAGTTTGAAGCTCAATTTCAAACGAAACGACAATAGCGCGATATGTGAATAAACAAAACAAAGATTGGCAACGCGGATTTAACGGATAAAAACAGATTATGCGGATGAATGTTGATTAAACGTTTTATGGAGGTGACACATGGACGAAGCCGAAATCCGGGAAATCGTCAGGGAAGTCCTTTCTCGCGTGAGATCCGGCGAGCCGCCGAAAGCCGAGCGCCCCGGCATCTTCGCAGACATGGACGCGGCTGTCGCGGCCGCGCGGACGACCCAGCGGATGATCGCGGCCATGCCGATGGAATTCCGCGAGAAGATAATCGCCTCGATACGCAAAAACATCCTGAAAAACGCCGCGGCGCTCTCCGAGCTGGGCGTCCGGGAGACGGGCATGGGCAAGGTCGGGCACAAGATCCTGAAGCACCAGCTAGTGGCCGAAAAGACGCCCGGCACGGAGGACATCACGACGACGGCGTGGTCGGGCGACAGGGGGCTGACCCTCGTGGAGCGCGGGCCGTTCGGCGTTATCGGCGCGGTCACGCCGTCCACAAACCCCAGCGAGACGATCCTGTGCAACGCGATCGGTATGCTGGCCGCCGGGAACACCGTCGTGTTCAACCCGCACCCCGGCGCGAAAAACGTCTCTAACCTGGCCGTGGAGATAGTCAACCGGGCGTCGCTGGAGGCCGGCGGCCCCGAAAACATCGCCGTTTCCCTGGAAAATCCGACGCTGGAGTCCGGCGAGGCGATGTTCAGGCACCCGGAGATCCAGCTGATAGTCGCCACGGGCGGGCCGGGCGTCGTGACCGCGGCGCTCTCCACGGGCAAACGCGCCATAGGCGCGGGGGCCGGGAACCCGCCGGCGCTGGTGGACGAGACGGCGGACGTCCCGAAGGCCGCCGTGGACATCATCAACGGCGCGTCCTTCGACAACAACCTGCCCTGCATCGCGGAGAAAGAGATCGTGGCCGTGGAGCGGGTCGCGGACGAGCTCTTGCACCACATGAAGGAGAACGGCTGCTACCACGCGTCGGCGGCGGAGGTCGAAAAGCTGATGCAGCTGGTCTTTGTCAGGCACAACGGCAAGGACGTCCTGAACCGGAAATACGTCGGCGCGGACGCTTCGCGGCTGCTGCGCGACATAGGGGTGGACGCCGGGGACGTGAAGCTCGTCATATTCGAGGGCTCCGAGCAGCACCCCGCGATCCGGGAAGAGCTGATGATGCCGATAATCGGCCTCGTGCGGGTGAAAAACGTGGACGCCGGCATAGAGCTCTGCAAAAACCTGGAGCACGGGAACAGGCACTCCGCGCACATGCACTCGAAAAACGTGGACCACCTGACCAAGTTCGGCAAGGCGCTGGACACGGCCATTTTCGTGAAGAACGGCCCGTCGTACAACGCCATAGGCTTCGGCGGGGAGGGATACACGACCTTCACAATCGCCAGCCGCACCGGCGAGGGGCTGACGTCGGCGTATACGTTCACGAAGAGCAGAAGATGCGTTATGAGCGACAGTCTGTGCATCAGGTGAACAAAGGAGGGATTTGTTTGGAAGTAACATCCGTGGACATCGAAAAGATCGTAAGGCAGGTCTTTAACGAGATGAAGCCGGGGACGGGCCCCGGCGCAAGCGCCCCGGATCCCGGCCGCAAGCCCGCGCCGGGCGGACGTTCCGGCCCCGTCCCGGCCGCGGCGCGGGCGGCCGTCCTGGTGGCCAAGGAGAAATTCGAGATCCGCGAATACCCGATCCCGCCGACCGGGGACGACGAAATCTTGGTCAAGGTGGAGGGCTGCGGCGTCTGCGGCACGGACGCGCACGAGTACCGGAAAGACCCGTTCGGCCTGATTCCGTTGGTTCTCGGGCACGAGGGTTCCGGGGCGATAGCCCGCCTGGGCAAGAACGTCACCCGCGACAGCGCCGGCAAGCCGGTGAAGGTGGGCGACAAGATCGTCACCTGCGTCATCTTCGGCGACGACCCGGCCATGACCATGTTCGACATGAACAAATTCAACGTGTCGGAGAAATCGGACGTCTACGGCCTGCTCCCGGACGACAACGTGCACCTGAACGGCTGGTTCGCGGAATATCTGGTGATCCGCAAGAACTCCACGTTCTTCGTGGTAAACGACCTCGACCTGGACATGCGCCTTCTGATCGAGCCGTCCGCCGTCGTCGTCCACGCCGTGGAGCGCGCGAAGCTGACGAACATCCTGCGGTTCAACAGCCGCGTGGCCGTGCAGGGCTGCGGGCCGATCGGCCTGCTGCTGATCGCCGTCCTGCGCACAATGGGCATCGAGAACATCATCGCCGTCGACGGCGAGGAGAAGCGCCTGGCCCTGGCCAAGGACATGGGAGCGAACACGACCGTGAACTTCAAGAACTACCGCAACACGGACGTCCTGGTCGAGGCCGTCCGCGACCTGACCGGCGGGACGCTGGCGGATTTCGCCTTCCAGTGCACCGGCTCGCCCCAGGCGGCCTCCACGGTGTGGAAGTTCGTCCGGCGCGGCGGCGGGCTCTGCGAGCTGGGTTTCTTCGTGGACAACGGCGACGCGACGATAAACCCGCACTTCGACATTTGCAAAAAGGAGATCACTTTGGTGGGCGCGTGGGTCTACACCCTAAGGGATTATCCCACGACCTTCGACTTCCTGAAGCGCGCCAAAGGCGTCGGCCTGCCGCTGGAAAAGCTGATAACGCACCGGTTCGGGCTGGATCAAATTGACGAGGCGCTCAGGACGAACCTAAAAATGGAAGGGATCAAGGTGGCTTACGTAGCCGGGAACTAGTACAACGTATCGTAAATAAAGGCCCAAATGTCATCCTGATCGTAGCGAAGGATCTTAGATTCTTCGGCTTCGCCTCAGAATGACAATGAGCAAGTTACTTCTGGGACGATGTACCAGTACAGCATATCAAAAAAAAGTTAGGCTGTATGTCATCCTGAGCGAAGCGAAGGATCTTAAGATTTTTCGGCTTCGCCTCAGAATGACCATGAGCAGTTATTTTTGGGATGATGTACTAGAAAAATGTAAGGAGCGGGGTAGACCGTTCCGCTGCGGGGTGGTTCTATGGGCGAGGCAGTGGGCCTTCTGGAGGTTTACGGGCTGGCGGCGGCGTTCGCGGCCGGGGACGCGGCCTGCAAGGCGGCGAACGTCTCGATAGAGGCTTTCGACCGGAACAAGCCCGCCAAGGCGGAGACTTTGCCCGTGCCTCTGATAATCCTCGTGAAGATCAGGGGAAGCGTCTCAGACGTGGAGGCGGGGCTTGCGGCCGGGGAACGCGCCGCCGCGGCGGTGTCCGGGGTGGTGGCGAGGCATGTTATAGCGAACCCCGCGGGCGACACCGAGAGGATGCTGGCAATAGACGCGCTGTCATAATATTTATATCCGGGAGGGATTGATATGGATCGTGAAGCGTTGGGCCTGGTAGAAACCAGGGGCCTTGTGGCATCGATCGAGGCGGCGGACGCGATGGTAAAGGCTGCGGACGTGGTTCTTACGGGGACGGAGAAGATCGGCTCCGGGCTGGTGACGGTGATGGTGCGCGGGGACGTGGGCGCGGTAAAGGCGGCGGTGGAAGTCGGTTCGAGGGCGGCGGCGAAGCTGGGCGAGCTGGTGGCCGCGCACGTGATACCCAGGCCCCATTCGGACGTGGAACTGATTTTACCGAAGAAATGAAATGTTCGGAATTGAGTGACTAAAAGATTGGTGTGGCGGAATGGATAAGCGTGAACGCGCCGTGAACAAGCCGAAAAAACCGAATATGGCGGCGAGTATGCCGGAAACCGGATTTTCGCCGGAAACGGCTGAGGCGGAGAGCGCGGCGGGCTTGGCGGAAGCGCCGGTTCTGCCGGACGCGAACCGTTCGGAGCAGGCGGACGCGACGGACTATGCGGAGCAGGCGGACGCGGCGGACTATGCGGAGCAGCCGGACGCGGATCATGCGGAGCAGCCGGACTATTCGTGGCTGACAGCCGCGCCGGAAACGCAGGCTTATACTAGCGCGCCGGAAACGCAAGCGGACGACAGCCCGCCGGAAACGCAAACTTACGCCGGCCCGCCGGAATCCCTCGAAGCGGCTGAATTTACAGAATCGTCATTGACGTCCCCGACGGGTTATCCAGAGCTGACTGGTTATTCGGAACGGCCGGCCGCGCCGGAAAAGAAGGCGGACACCGATTCTGCGAAAACGCGGACGGACAACAGCCCGCCGGAGGCGCAGACTTACGCCGGTGCGCCGGAAACGCAGGCGGACGGCGGCCCG
>WQUN01000202.1 GCA_009782085.1 Bacillota bacterium | reverse complement strand
CCCGCCGCGCCATGCGGCAGTTCCCGGCGGGGGCAAGCCCCCGCCCTACTGTATGTTTTGACTGTTTGGCAATTCAACCATATTTCCGACTAACACTATCTTGTTTCGACATTTCCGTTGTAGATTTATGTGGTTAAGCGGTATAGCGGACAAATAGGCGGGTGAAAAAAATGCGGCAAATTCGCAAGCGGAACACAGTCAGAGTCGGCGCCTGCCAAACGCCCGAAATCATCGGCGATCCTGCAAAAGCGCTGGCTGTCATGCTGCGGTTCGCAAAGGAGGCCGAGGATAAAAAAGCCGATCTGCTGCTGTTTCCCGAATGTTTTTTAACTGGTTATATTTTGAGCGAAACATATATGTCGAACTACGCGTATGATTTTGAATCAAAGCAATTCGCGGCAATACTTAAACAATTGGAGCATGTTGAACCCACGCTCGTTTTCGGCGCGGGAGAGAAAAAATCGGGAAAGTTATACAACTCCGCTGTTGTGGTGAAAAAGGGCGAAATTATTGGAGTTTATCGAAAAACACATCTTATAAACCCTAACGAAGTGTTTTTTGCGTCAGGTATAGATTATCCCGTGTTCGAGATCAAGGGCCTTAAGTATGGCATAAATATCTGCTACGACGCGCAATTTGCCGACGCCGCGAAGGCCGTGGCCGACCAAAACGCAAAGCTGCTGCTATTACCGGCGCAGAACATGATCCGCCGCGAAAACGCCGAAAAATGGAAGTATAAACATAACGAAATCCGCATGGAGCGGGTCAAAGAAACCGGCCTATGGTTTGTTTCATCCGATGTTACCGGAATTCGCCCGCCGACCAATGCGGCGCGGAGCGCGTTGCTTATGGCCCCACGCTGGCGATGAATCCGAAAGCCGAGGTCGTCGCGCAGGTGCCGCTCATGACTGTTGGCATGATCACCGCGGATATTTCCGTAAGCTGAAAACGCCCCTGCAAAGCCGAACGTATCCCTTTTAAGAAACCAAAAGGCGTTTTCTTTGACGAAAACGCCTTTTTCATTCCTTTATGTATTCGATTATATCGCTCAAATCGCAATCCAGGATTTTACATATCGTATCCAGCGTGTTTGTGGAGACGGACATGCCCGCCTTTAAGCGGCTGACCGTCTTACTGCCGACTGACATTGCCGCTGTAATAGGTAAATTCACGGAATTTAGACTGACCTGACGCGCTCACTTGTAAACTTCGGGAAGATAGTGTATAGTCGTTTCAGTTCAGTTTTCAGATCGGAGGCGAAGCCATGCTTCTCAAAACCCACGGGAACTACCTCTGCCGCGAGGACGGCAGCCCGTTCTTCTATCTCGCGGACACGGCGTGGGAGCTGTTCCACAGGCTCGGCCGCGAGGAAATCGACCTTTATCTCGGCGAACGCGCGCGGCAGGGTTTCACGGTGATCCAGGCGGCGGCCCTCAGCGAGTTCGACGGCCTCACCGTCCCGAACGCCTGCGGCCGCCTGCCCCTGAAGGCCGTAGACGGGCGCTTTTCGCCGCTCGATCCCGATACGGACGGCGACGGCAATTATTGGGACCACGTCGATTACGCGATCCGGAAAGCCGCGGGAAACGGCCTCTTTATCGGCCTGCTGCCGACCTGGGGCGACAAGTGGAACCGGAAATGGGGCGCCGGGCCCGAGATATTCACGCCGGAAAACGCGAAAGCCTACGGCGTCTGGTTCGCGAGGCGCTTCGGCGGCTACGACAACATCATATGGATTCTGGGAGGCGACAGGCCGGTCGAAACCGACGCGCAGGCGGCGGTGATCGACGGGATGGCGCGCGGCCTTCGCGAAGGGGAGGCGAAGCGTCACCTGATGACGTTCCATCCCATGGGGGAACGCTCCTCCGCCGAATTCCTGGCCGGGAAAGACTACATGGACTTCCACATGATACAGTCGGGCCACGGGGTGGGCAGGGGATACGAGAGCTGGAAAATGCTGCGCGAGACTTACGAAACGGACCCCAGGCCGTTCCTGAACGGCGAGCCGAGGTATGAGGACCACCCGGCCTGCTTCAACTTTTCCTACAATTTCCTCTGGGACGCGGCCGACGCCCGTATGAACCTCTATTGGGACGTTTTCGAGGGCGCGTGCGGGCATACATACGGAAACCACTGCATATGGAGCTTTAACCGCGAGATGACCGACTACTACCCGTTCCGCTGGAAGGACGCGCTGACCCACGAGGGCGCGCGGACGATGCGCTACGCCAAGGAGCTGCGCCTCAGCCGCGGGTATTTCTCGCTGCGCCCCGCGCCGGAGCTGGCGGAGGACGACGGCGGAGTCACGGCGCACGTGGCCTGCGCGAGGGGAGACGGCTACGCCTACGTATACAGCCCTTTGGGCGCGCCCATAAACGTGCGCCTCGGCGAGCTCGGCGCGCGCACGGTGAAGCTGTCCTGGTATAACCCGAGGAACGGACTCTCCCAGGTCACGATGATCGCGCCGGGAGGCGTCGTCGGAAAGATGGTCCCGCCGACATGCGGCAAGGGGAACGATTGGGTGCTGATAATGGATAAACTTGACTAGAAAATTATGGAAATTATACGGAAAAAGTCCACTAATGTTTTTTATCCCGCCAAGGGACATAATAATGTCGAAAAATATTATTATACCGGATGCAGAAAACATTAGCCTCCTCTGTCGCCGATTCGCCGCTGAAACGTTCGGCGAATCGGCTCGTCGTCGGCAAATGTTTTCTGCATCCGGTATATGTCTCCAGGGGGGGGATCATCGGTGAGCGCCTATCCTGAAATCATCGGCGGCCGCGCCGGTTTGACGGGGTTTATAGACACGGACGAAGCACTCAAAAGGGTAATGGGCAACAAAAAGCTCCTCATCAGGCTGTTGGCGAATTTTGAGGGCAAGGAGATGGCCGATAAGGTCTTGGAGGCCGTGAGGTCGGAGGACTCCGCCGGAATAGCTTACGAGGCGCACAAAATGCGGGGCGTCGCGGCCAACCTCGGGCTTGTGGGGCTCGAGAGCGCGCTCCGAAGCATCGAGGACTGCGCCAGGGCCGGCCAGGACGTGATGGAGTATGTCCCGGCGCTGGACGCGGCCGTGGACGAGACTATGAGGCTGATAGGGGAGATCGTCGGAGAAGCATAATAATAAAATTTTCAGCAGATCCTCGGCAGCCCTTCGCCCGAAAGCGCGGCCACTTTCCTTTTGCCGCCGATTTTCGTGTTCATGACGACGCCGGAACCCTTGCGGAAACGCCCGATCACCGCGGCGTTTTCGCCGTATCTGCACCGCCTCATGATATCCGCCGCCGCGTCCGCCCGGCCGGCCGGGACGACGGCCAGCATCTTTCCCTCGTTGCCCATGTAAAGCGGGTCCAGGCCCAAGATCCGGCAAAAGCCGCTTACCTCGTCCGAAACGGGCAAAACGCCTTCGTCGATTTCCGCCATAAGCCCGGCCGCTCCGGCGATTTCGTTCAGCACAGTGGCGAGCCCGCCGCGAGTGACGTCCCTCAGGCCGTGCACCGGAGCGCCGCCGGCCGTAAGCGCGCCGACAAGCTCCACGAGCGGCGCGGCGTCGCTTCGGACGCCGTTTTGTATGCCCAGGCGGCGGGATAAAATGCAGGCGTGATGGTCGCCGAGGCTGCCGCTTATAAGTATCGCGTCGCCCTCGGCGACGCCGCGGACGCTCACGTCCCCGGCGGCGCCGACGCCGGCGGTGTTGATAAGGACGCCGCCGCTTTCGCGCACCGTTGGGATTGCCGATTCTATCACCTTAGTGTCGCCTGTCACGATAAACACGCCGGCCTCGTCCGCCGCCTCCCGCATCGACCGGGCGATTTCGCCGATCTCGTCCGTGT
Organism: Bacillota bacterium; assembly: GCA_009782085.1. Classification (GTDB taxonomy): domain Bacteria; phylum Bacillota; class Clostridia; order Lachnospirales; family WQUN01; genus WQUN01. The sequence goes on along the minus strand of WQUN01000202.1, from coordinate 5,960 downwards.
CCGCGCCCTCTTCCAGAATGAACGACGCGCTCAGGTAGAGCGGCCTCCCGCCGGTCGTCAGAAGGTCGTTCACCGTGCCGCAGACGGCCAGCCTGCCTATATCGCCGCCGGGAAAAAACATCGGCCTCACGACGAAGCTGTCGGTCGTGAAGGCGAGTTTCCGCCCGGCGAACGGCAGCACCGCCGCGTCCTCCATGCGCGCGTACTCGTTTTCGAAATGCCTCATAAATACCGACGCGATCAGCTCCGACGTCTCTTCCGCGCCGTTTCCGTGGCTCAGTGTGATTTTCATCCGCCGCTCTCCCATATCCCGCAAGCCCCCTCAGACGAGACCATGCACGCGCCGACGGGGCGCCGCGGCGTGCACGCCTTCCCGAAAAGCGGGCATTCGTCCGGCAGGATCCTGCCGAGCATCACGTCCGCGCAGCGGCAGCCGGCGGGGGCGGAAGCCGATTCCTCTTCCGCGATGTCGTCCGCGCCCGGCATAACTTCCGGATTGGCCGAAAACCGCGAGTATTCGCGCCTTATCTCATACCCCGAATCTTTGATGACCCCTATTCCGCGCCACAGCGCGTCCGTTTTCGCGAAGTATTTGTCCATCATAGCGAGCGCCCTGGCCTGCCCGTGCCGGCAGACCACGGACGGGTACAGGTTTTTGACCTCGCTGCGTCCGCTTTGCGCCTGCCGCGCGATCTCGTACAGGGCGGCCAGGATGTGCTCCGGCCCGAAGCCGGCTATGACAAAGGGCTTGCGGTATTTTTCGCAGAGTTTCCCGTAGGCGGCGCTCCCGATGACCGCGCTGACGTGCCCGGGGCAGATGAAGGCGTCCACGGCCTCGCCTGAGCAGATGAAACCGAGCGCTTCCGGCATCGTTTTCAGCGCGGTCAAAAGCGTCACGTTCCGTATGTCCTCGCGCTCCAGCGCCTCCAGCAGCGCCGCGTACACCGGCGCGGTCGTCTCGAAGCCGACGGCGGCCACCACGAAGCGGCGCTCCGGCCGTTCCTTCGCGAGCGGCAAAACCTCGAACGGCGAGTACATCAGGCGCACGCTTCCGCCTCCGGCTTTCGCCTCCGAAAGCGACAGACGGCTTCCGGGCACGCGGAGCATGTCGCCGAAGGTCAGCACCTCGGCGTCCCGGGAGAGGCCGATCAGCCTGTCGATGACTTTCGCCGGCGTCACGCAGACCGGGCAGCCCGGCCCGGAGACGAGCCTGATGTTCCCCGAGATCAGCGACCTGACGCCGTTTTTGACGATCGAGGAGGTATGCGTGCCGCAGACCTCCATTATTTTGATCCGGTCCGGATAATCGCGCAGGAAGGCGGTGATGAGGTCAAGGTTCACTTCCGTACTCCTCCAGCATCTCAAAGACCTCCAGAATCTCCTCGGCCTGGTCCCGCCTGACGATCTCGATGGCGCAGCCCGCGTGTATAAGCACGTAATCGCCGATTTCCGGCGACACGAGAGCGAGGCTGACGACGAGCTCGTTGCCGGAAAAGAGCACCTTGCTGGTACGGGACCGCTCGTCGACAGAGATGACTTTCATCGGTACTGCTATGCACATGCCGTATTCTCCTTTTATTTCAGTTTAACACAGAACGCGGCAGGTCTCAACTGAATTTCAAAACTCAGAACGTTTTCAAGTTGCCTTCGAGTTATAAACCTGCTAAAATGCGTCTCGCACAATACGAATCTCAGATCAAGAACAAAATAATTTATGAGGGGACGAGCAATTATGAAAACCGCGCCTGATATGCGGCCGAAGCGCGTTTCGGAATCCGTAACCGAGCAGATCCAGATCATCATGCCGGGGGACACGAACGGCTACGGGCGGCTGTTCGGAGGGCGCCTGGCCGAATGGATCGACGTCGTCGCCGCCGTGGCGGCCAGGCGCCACTCCGGCCGCGAAGTGACCACCGTGTCCATAGACAACCTGCATTTCAAGGAGCCGGCCTATAACAACGACACGATCGTCCTGATAGGCCGGGTGACGTACGCGGGCCGCACTTCGATAGAGGTGCGGGTGGATACGTACGCCGAAAGCCTTGGCGGCGAACGGAAAATGATCAACACAGCCTATGTAGTCATGGTCGCCCTCGACGAAAACGAAAAGCCCGCCTCCGTCCCGGTCTTGCTCCTCGAAAACGACGAGCAGAAGGCCGAATGGGCGGCGGCGGAAAAGCGCCATGAGCTGATCAAACGAAGGCGGCTTGAAAATTATTGAGAAATATCGGGGAATATAGGCAAAAAAAGATATTGACAATCTCATTTTTCAGGTATATATTTTGAAAATCAAAATATATTTGTACATATCTGGAAAAAAGGATTGGACCCACAGGCAATCAAGCGATAGGCGGAGCTTCTATGGACAATTCCCGAAGCGTCATAAATGATTTGATGGTCAAAACATTCTACGATATCCTCTTCATCGAGCAAAGCGCGCTCAAACACGGGGTATTCAGCGATTTGACCATGACCGAGATGCACACGATCACGGCGATCGGCCTGAAAGGCCAAAAGACGATGGGCCAGGTTGCGCGGGAGCTCTCCGTGACCGTCGGGACGCTGACCGTCGCGGTCAAATCCCTGGTCAACAAGTCCTACGCGTCGAGGTTCCATGTGGAGGAGGACAGGCGCCTGGTAAAGGTCATCCTCACTAAAAAGGGGCGGCTGGCCTACCGCGCGCATGAGAGATTCCATTCGGACATGGTCAGGTACATGGTCAGCGATCTTTCGGAGGAGGAGGAGAGGGTCCTGGCCGTTTCGATAAGCAGATTGAACGAGTATCTTCAGAAATATCTCAAAGTCATCATCACCAAGGCTGGAGGCGGCGCGTGAGCTACATGGAGATTGCCGGGCACGGGGCGTATGTCCCGAAGAGGGTCGTTACGAACGACGAATTGTCGCGGATGGTGGACACCTCCGACGAGTGGATATTCACCCGGACCGGCATAAGGCAGCGGCGCATCGCCGAAAACGAGAACACATCCGACATGGCCGTCGCGGCCGCGCGGGAGATACTGGAGAGCGCGGGCGTCAGCGCGTCCGAGGTGGAGCTCATCATCGTGACGACGGGCACGCCGGACTATCTGGTCCCCTCCGCCGCCTGCCTCGTTCAGAAGGGCATCGGGGCCTGGAACGCGTTCTGCTTCGACCTCAACGCCGCCTGCGCCGGGTTTTTGTACGGCATGTCGGCCGCGCGCGGGATGCTGGACCGGTACGACAACATTTTGCTTATCGGCGCGGAGATGCTCTCGAAGCTGACGGACTGGACCGACAGAAAGACCTGCGTGCTCTTCGGGGACGCCGCCGGCGGGGCGCTTCTGAGGCGTTCCGAAAAGCCGCGCCGCTACGCCGAGTTTTTGCGGAGCGACGGGAGGGGAGCGGAGTACCTGACGATGGGGTATATGGCGCCCACAGGCATGTCGGAGTCCTTTTTGCCTTACTCCAAAGTGGACATGAACTCGCGCGAGGTCTATAACTTCGTGGTGAACACGACGCCGGAGACAATACAGGGAGTCCTCGGCAGGGCCGGTATAGGCATGGAGAGCGTCAGGTATATCGTGCCGCATCAGGCCAACCTTAGAATGGTGGAGGGCTTCGCGAAAAAAATGGGCCTTCCGATGGATAAATTCTATATGACCATCGGCGAGTTCGCAAACACTTCCTCTGCGTCGATACCGGTCACGCTGGACCGGATGTTCAGGGAAAAGCTGATCGGCGGGGGCGACATAATCATTCTGACAGCGTTCGGCGGCGGGCTGACGTGCGGCTCGACGCTGATTGAATTATAAATAAGACAGGAGGGCTTTCACATGAGCGAGAACGAAATCTTCGCGAAAGTCGCGGCTATCGCGGCGGAGCAGACCGGCAAGGACGCCGGGGAGATCACGATGGACACGAAATTCGCGGAGGACCTGGAGGCCGATTCCCTCGACCTGTTCCAGATGATCAACGACATCGAGGACGCTTTCGACGTCAAAATCGCCGAAATCGAGGGGATCCAGACCATCGGCGACGCGGTTCGCTTCGTAGAGGCGCAGAAGCAATGACGGCTCCGGAATTGAACGCGAGCAACCCGGTTTGCGGGCTCCTTGGCATCGCCTACCCGATTTTGCAGGGCGGCATGGCGAACATCTCCGACGCCTCTTTGGCCGCCGCCGTTTCGGAGGCGGGCGGCCTGGGCGTCATCGCCGCCGCGAACGCCGGCGCGGATTACGTGTCGGAAGAGGTCCGCAAGCTCCGCCTGGCGACGGATAAGCCGTTCGCCCTGAACGTGATGCTCCTCTCGCCGAACGTGGACGAGGTGGCCGCGCTTGTGGCGGAGCTGCGGATCCCCGTGGTCGTCACCGGCGCGGGGAACCCCGCCAGATACGCCGACGCCTGGAAGAGCGCTGGGGCTATACTTATCCCGGTCGTGGCCTCCGTGGCCCAGGCGAAGATGATGGAGAGGCTCGGCGCGGACGCCGTCGTGGCCGAAGGCTGCGAATCCGGAGGCCATATCGGGAAGCTGACGACTATGGCGTTGGTGCCGCAGGTCGCGGACGCCGTAAAGATCCCCGTCATCGGGGCCGGCGGCGTCGCGGACGGCCGGGGGCTGGCGGCGGTTTTCGCGCTGGGCGCCGCCGGCGCGCAGATCGGGACGCGGTTTTTGGCCGCGCTCGAGTGCACGGTGCACGAAAATTACAAAAAAGCCCTTTTCAAGGCGAAGGACATAGACACGGTGGTGACCGGTCAGCGCGTGAACAACGCCTGCCGCATACTGAAAAACGACCTCAGCAGGCGGTTCGACGCGCTGGACGCGGCGAACGCGCCGGCGGAGGAATACGAGGCGCTCGGCAAGGGCGCGGGTTACGCGGCGGCAAGGCTTGGCGACGTGCAAAACGGGTCGGTCTTTATCGGGCAGATCGCGGGGCTCGTTAAAAAAGAGCAGAGCGCCGAGGAGATTATTAGGGAGATTATTCTGGAATATAATGAGATCGTCAGTTCCCGCCTATGCATAAACCTGCGCGGCGGCGTGAAAATTAGTATATCGACATAAAATCCGGGCGGCGCGGTCCGCCCTTGCGAGAGGAAGACAATGAGAGCGTTTATTTTCAGCGGACAGGGTTCGCAATACGCCGGGATGGGCAAAGACCTGTACGAGGCCTTTCCGGAAGCAAAAGAGGCTTTTGACGAGGCGGACGGCATACTGGGGCTTTCGCTGAGCGGCATCATGTTCGGCGGGACCGGCGCGGCCGGAACGGGAAATCAGGAGCTTAACCTGACCGAAAACACACAGCCGGCGATATTGGCGATGAGCGCGGCCATAATGCGCGTTTTCGCCAGCAACGGCGTGACCGCCGACTTTACCGGCGGCCTTAGCCTCGGCGAGATAACCGCCTACGTGTTCTGCGGCGCCATAGACTACGCCGACGGCCTCCGCCTGACCAGGGCCCGCGGCAGGTTCATGTCCGAGACGGTCCCCGCCGGTTTGGGCGGGATGCTGGCCGCTGTCAACACGCCGCGCGCGGAGATATGCAAACTGCTGGAGAAAGCCGGGAAGAACGGCTACATAACAATAGCCAACTACAACTCCCCGGGGCAGATCGTGCTCGCGGGGGAGTCCGCCGCGATAGACGCGGCGGCCGCGCTGATAGCCGAGGCCGGCGGAAAGCCGGTCAGGCTCAACACCGCCTGGGCGTTCCACTCGAAGATGATGGAAGGCGCGTCGGAGCTTTTCCGGGAGGAGCTGGACCGGATACATTTCGCGCCGGGAAAGGCCGAGATACCCGTGGTTTCGAACGTGACGGGGGATTTTGTCCGGGAAGCCGGCGAGATACCGGATCTGATGGTCACCCAGATTAAGTCGCCGGTGCGCTGGGAGGACTGCGTCAGGACGCTTATGGCGGCCGGCGCGGACGAATTCGTGGAGATCGGCCCCGGCAAAACGCTGACGGGCTTCGTGAGGCAGATAGACAAAG
>WQUN01000201.1 GCA_009782085.1 Bacillota bacterium | reverse complement strand
GCGAGCGTCTTGAACAACACAATTTCCCTCTCCGTGTATTGCTTTTCCGGCGCGTACGGAAACGGCGGGTTCCTGGCCCATTCCGCGAGCCGCTCCCCCGCCTGCTTCCCGTACTCCCCGATCCCGGCCATAGCCTCGCCCAAATGCCGCTCCAGCCCGCGCAGCACCTCCTGCGCGTCCACTTTGATCCCGTCCAGAACATCACACCCTCGCCAGCGAAAAGTCAAAATATACGTCCAGCCCGTTCCCGACGTCCGTGATTTTGTACCTCACGCCGTATATCGCGAACTCGTCGCCCTCTCTAACCTTCCGGGCATCGCCGTCCGCCGCGGTCAAAAACCTCTCCGTGTTGTTCGTTTTCGCGCTTCCGGCCTCCGTCAGCACCTCCGAGATATAGGCGTTCTTCCTTACATAGAAATGCCCCTTCAGCCTGGCCACGAACTCCCATCTGTCCGGCTCGCCGAACTCGTTCCGCGCGGCCCTCTCCACGACGACCGTGTCCGGAAGCCTCCTGACCGCCCTCCGGACCGCCGCCGCCAGCCGTTCTCGCCCGATGTCCACATCGACCGCTCCCTTTCTTGTTACCTATTACCTGTTCCCTGTTACCTGTTCTCTGTTCTCTGTTATCTGTTATCTGTTATCTGTTACCTGCTTTTATCTCCCCGCCCCGGTTCCGCCTGTACTTCCCCGCCAGGGCGAGCCAGTATTTCCGGCCGCTCGGCGCGCTCAAGCCCGACGGCATCCTCAGCGAATCGTCCTCCGCCTTGCGCAGAAATCCCGCGTAAGCCGCCTTCCGTATGTCCCAGTCCGCCTCCTGCAGCATAAAAACGATCTCCTCGTCGCTGAAAAACGGCTCGTTCTTTTCCCTCAGGATCAGTTTAAGCCTTTCCGCCTTTTCCCGCCGCTCCAGCTGCCTTGCCTCTTCCTCTTCCGCCGCTTTTGTTTGCCTCGGCTCCGCTTCCAACCGCCTCACCCGCCTTTGCTCCCTCTGCCGGCGTATCCTTCGCCGTTTTGCCGCTCCCGGTCTCTGTTCTCTTTAACTCCTCAAACCCGGTTTTTTTCATACCAAATACCTCCCCATACTGTTGTGAGTTCCCTCGGAAAGTCGAAAACCGTATAGGAGCTGTCATTCTGAGCGTTAGCGAAGAATCTTCCCCCCATAGTTACGTCGCAATTTTGGGATTAAGACCCTTCGCTTCGCTCAGGGTGACAACTGGGATTAATTGGTTTTCGAAGGTACTCTGTTGGTGCTCAATGAATAGCCGCATTGTAGACATATTTTGCATTCAAATGTTCACCCGGAACAAAAAGACGTTATAGAATAACATAACACCATTTTTGTCCGGGGAGCATTCGAATTGTCCATGAAAAGCCTCTCTATTAGGATAGATGACGAACTCCTAAACAAGCTGCACGTTGTCGCCTCATATGACGGCCGTTCCGCGAACAGCGAAATTCTTGTTCTCATCCGCAATTGTGTCGAGCTTTACGAAAAGAAGCACGGTGTCATCGAAAATGCAAAACCCAGGCAAAAAATCCACCTATCTTTCAGTCCTTAATCCGGTAAAAAGTAATTTTCCCGTTAATTACCCGTAATTTTTTCACACCTTGCCTATAAATACTTCGTCTACTCGTTCAAACGACGGCAGCGCGATCATCGTGACCTTCGTCTCCACGTTCACCGGGTCGGTCTTTTTCACGGTGGTGACGGCGATCCCAGTCTCCACGACGCATACGTTCGCCGCCGCGCTCCCCAAAAGGTCGGACTCCTCCGGCGTCGTGCCGAACCACGTCGTCCCGAGCGCCTCCTCCGGCATCAGCGTCACGCGCCCGTCCGGGTAGAACGCCGTCGGCGCGCCCGCCTCGTCGATGAACTTCCTGCCGTAGATTTTCATGTCCAGCCCCAGCCTGCTCATCAGATACTGCGCCATCACGTCGTCGAGCACGAACAGCCTGTCCCCCGCCGTCGCCGAGAGGTCGGCCTTTATCGCCTTGTTCCTCAGCAGATAGTTCCACGTCTTGCGCGAGCATATGCCCCGCGCCGGCCTCACGCCGGTGTCGTTCTCGATGACGTCCATCCATTCCTGCAAGTCCTCGACGGGGTTCGACCCCTCCGTGTCGCTCCAGGGCGCCGCCGCCGTCCCGACGTGCATCGGGTCCATCTGATAGTCGTACTCCAAGGCGATCCCGTTCGACGCGATCTCTATGCCCCCGTCGGACAAAAGCTGCATCCTCATGCGCTCGAGCTGCGCCCTGGCCCCGTCGATAAGCGCCAGGTTATCGTCGAATATCCGCTTCAAAACCAGGTCGATATAGCTCTGGTTCCCGCTCCCAATGATCTTGTTCAGATCCTGCCTGTCGCGCTCTTTAATGAGCGTGGCCTCCTTGAAATAGGGCATCTCCGCCTCGACCTTCTCTACGCCGATCCGGTTCCGGAGCGGAGCGCCAGTGTCGAACGCCGCCGCCTTGAGAACCACAGGCAGCCCCTTCGACCCCTTGAACCAGCTCAGATCCAGCCCAAGCCGCTTGTCCGCCGGAAACAGCGTATCCCCCAGATACGCCGCGTTTCCGCCGTTTACGACGCCGTAATAGCTACACATCTCCGCAGCGGTCACATAATCAAAAATTCCAGCCATGCCTTTTCCCCCTTAAAATAATGTAATAACTAATACGAATCTCGATTAAAATCTTCACAGTCATGCCTGTGAAGTTTTAATCTGAGATTCGTATTACGCCAAAAACTGCACCATCCGCAGCGCCTGCGCCGCCGCGGCCGTGGGCGCTTCCGGCAGTTTCGCCAAATCGACGAATCCGAACACGACCATGCTTCCCTCCGCCGGCCCGTCCGTCACGTCCACGTCATAGAGCAGCACGCCCTCCGCGCCGCTCCCGTTCGCCGCCGCGACGGCGACCGACGCGTCCGCCAGCCGTTTCCCGCCGACGCCGCCGACGATCGTCCCCGCCTTGGCGACCTTCGCGCCGTTAATAACCGCGATCCCTGCGTCCGACACCGTCACCGGCGCCGCCTGATACAGACCGTACCTCAATATCTCGGTCCCCCGCGCGGCCTGCGTTTTCCTGACCTTTCCCATATACACACCCCTTAAAATAAATTTGGAGCGCGGCGGCAAGTATCGTCGTTTCGTTTGAAATTGAGCTTCAAACTTCGCGCGATTGAACATCGGTCGTCCCGCGCTCGTTTTCAGCTCATTTCAAATCGAAACGACTTTATTGCCCCATATGCGCTCCATATAACAAAAGCCGCCCTCTATTCGAATCTTTATTAAAATCTTCACAGTCTGTCGCTCAGAACGCAAAACGCCATCTGGCGTTTTGCTGCGCTCCGCCTGTGAAGTTTTAATCTAAGATTCGTATTTGGCGACCCTCGCTCGTAAAAAAGTTGGATACATTACCCGTTATCTGTTATCTGTTACCTGTTACCTGTTACCTGTTATCTGTTATCTGTTATCTGTTATCTGTTATCTGTTATCTGTTACCTGTTACCTGTTATCTGTTATCTTTTACCTACCGCGCTTTCCTGCCAGCGCCCCAAGCCTTTTCCCCAGGCTCTCCGCCTCGCCGCCCTTAAGCGTCCGCCCGAGGCTCCTCGCGTTCCCGGTTCCGGCGGCCCCGCCCTCGAACAAATACGGATCGCTCCGCCTGAGCGCTTTGATCTGCGTCTCCAGCCCCTGCACGTTCCCGTCCACGTCCACGCCGATCCGCTTTATGTCCAGAAGCGCCTCAACGACTTTCCCGTTCCTGGCCCCTGCCGCCCGTAGCGCGTCCGCCACCGCGAACTCCACGCGCAGCCTCGCGTTCTCCTCCCGCGCGGCCTCTTTCTCGGCAACCAGCTTGCCGACGAGCGCGTATATCCGTCCGTCGGCCGCGGCCGTAAACTCCCCGCCAAGCTCCGTCAGCGCCGCCTTTATCCTCCCAAGCTCCGCCTCCAGCCGGGCGATTTTCGCCGCCGCATCTTCCGGCTCCCCGGCCGTTTTATCCCTTTCCCCCGGCGCGTCGTTGCCGCAATCCGCGCCGCCCGGCTCCGCATGGCCCGAAGCCTCCGCCGCGGCCGCGTTTTCGCCGTCCGTCCCGGCATTTATCTCATTTTCAGAGTTCATTCCAGTTCACCTCCCTCCGGCAAACATAAAGCTCATTCTTCAACGACAGGAATATACGGCGATAGTAATGTATCTTTCTTTTTTTCAAATTTACCTTTTGCCAGCTTATAAACCTGAAATTCATTTTCATCGCCGTTCATATCCTCGTCGTCAAAAACATAGAGCAGTCCATAGGAACCGATTGCAATATTTGATATATATTCGAAAAATCTATATATATCGTTTGCTCTTTGTCCACTGTGATTCAGCAATCCAGATAAATGGAGCTGGTACTCGCCGTTTACGGCGCGTAAGTCGAGTAAACCATTGTCGAGACCGAGCTTATCTATTTCTGCTTGTATTTTGTCAATGATCCCATCAATTTTTTCATCAAAGTTGTCATCGTTTAAGTAAGTTTCCCTTATTGTTGCCCATCCATGATATTCGTACATGAATATCCCTCCTATTTTCTAAACGGCACCGTGTCTATTATTAGCTTAACATCGTATCTCGTACTATATTCGTATAATTTGTCGGTCACAGACTTATCAGGTTGTCCATCAAAATGATAATATACTGATCTGCCAGTTGCTTTTGCCGCTTCAAACGCCGCTTTCATCTGTTTTCTTACACGAGTATTTAATGTTTTCAATGCGGGTTTTGTTTCTGCAATATATTTGTCACTGACAGTATCAAATTCTTTTCCATTTGGGTCATTTTCAAATTTTACGCTCGATTCACCTTTTATTCTTTGTGCCAACTTGTCAGCGTTTACATCAGGATTATTAACTTTCAAAAGATTGCCTGAATACTGATGATATAATCCGCTGCCTTTGGTTCCCCCGAACCCCCCGCCCCCCGCGCAGCCGCCCATTACTTGGCCGCCTTTCCGAGGGTCTCGTGATAATTCTCGATCTCGATCACGTTTATTCCCCGGTTTTTATAAGCCAGAAAAATATCATCCGGGGTGTAGCTATAATTCACAATAGTTTCCGGCCTCAGTTCCTCGACCATCTTCCCGAGGCCTTTCGCGAAGTAATACCGATCCGCCCTATTCCGTATGCACCCATATGTGCTTACAGCGACCGTCCCGCCCCGTTCAAGTCCATCAAAGGCGAATTCATATGTTCGCTCGTCTCCCCAACGCACATTCGGGACGATGTTCACGCCGTTATTCTGCAGCCAGTATCCAATGGTCCTGCTCCGATATGTATTCCACATCTGCATTACAAGCGGCAGTTCACGGTACAAGCTGAAATCCGGCGTTATTACCCCTTCAAACCGTTTAAGCAGCGGGAGATATTGCTTAGGGTTGTTCCACACCCTTTCAAATCTGTAGTCGTGAATATAAAAGTGCACCCACTGCCGATAATACTTCGTTTTCGCCGCCTTGTCAAAGGAAACGGCCTGTACCGGCTTGAAATCTGTCTTTCTCAGCGCCGGAAACTCCAAAGCCCCGCTGAAATCCGCTCCCTCCGCCAGCTCCGACCTAAAAACGTCTATCCTCTGGTTCTTCGCGTAACTTCTCATCATATTCATCCTCCCTGCAGCATCCCCCTCTCCCTGGCGATCTGCTCCAGCTCCCTCTCCGCCCCCTCTTCCCCGAGTTTGTGGTCCCACTTCTTCATATAGCTCTTCCTGCTCATGACCCCCGCCGCCACCGCCCGCATGTCGCTGTCCTTCTCCTCGTACTCGTCGTCCATAAGCGGGTACACATTGTCCACCTTCACCGTCAGATCCTCCGGTATCTTTACCTCCAGCCTCCCGGCGGCCTCCGCCACCTTGAGTATCGTCAGGCAGAGCCACTCCAGCGCCGGCCTCCAGGTCGTCCATTTTTCCTCGCACCGCGTCACCATCTGCCAGTACACGGCCTTCATGGCCTTGCCCGACGCCATATACCCGGTCAGCTCCTCCGGCGTGACGACCGGTATCGACAACAGCTCGTGCATCTCGCTCTTTATCCTGTTCAGCGCGTTTTCCATGCGCGAGTCGTAGTTGAACGCGCTCTCCAGCTTGTATATCCTGGCCGTTTCCCCGTCGCCGCCCGCCGGCTCCGCGTGCGCGTCGATAAGCGCCGCCGGGGCGATCCTGATGTTGTTAAGGCTCTCCTCGTCCACGTTCATGGCCACGGTCTGCGGGAACATGTTGAACTTCAGCGCGTCCGCGTCGTCCGACGTCAGGCCGTCGTATATCCTCTGCAGCTCCTTCAGCGGCGCGACGTCGCTCTCGCCCTTGTGGTCGCCGGTCTGCCCGTCGTTCCGTATGATTATGACCGGCATGAACCCAAGCCCCGTGTCGGCTTTGTCGTACCTGATCTCCACCGGCTCGCCAAACCCGTCGAAGATCCCCTCGCTGACCAGGCAGCGCCCTTCGGCCATCTCGAATTTCTGCCTGTACACCCTTTGCCGTTTCCTGTCCGGCGTGTCGCTCTGCGCGTGCACGAACACCGCTTTCGTGACCCGGTCCGGGTCCCCCTGCGCATAATCGAACACGAACTCCGGCGACGGCCGGAACGAGAAGCAGACCTCCTCCCCCGGCTCCGCCCCGACGACCAGCGCCACGCGCTTGCCGACAAAGCAGTCCCTCGCGGCCTTGATGAGCCTCTCCGAGAACGAGTTCGCCGCCAGCGCGCCGTCGAGATACCTCCTCAGCTTTTCCGCGGCCTCCGCGTCGGCCGAGTACACCGTCGCCTCCGGCGTTTTGCCAAACAAAAAGCGGGCCTCTTCCTTTATCAGTTTCTTGATAAAGTTGGTCCGCTTCCGCGCCGGCTCGTATTCCGGCGGTTCCTCAAACCCGCCGTCGCCCTCGTAGATCTCATACAGCCTGATGTTCTCCCTCAAATCCCTCAGAAAATCCGCCCCATAGAGCCCGTCCAGTTCCGCGTTCACCGCGTCCATGATTTCCCGGCCAAGCATGGCTATTCCCCCCTTGTCTATTTATCCCTCGTCCACAAAACTGTCCCGTCTTCCATCTCAATTTTTTGGGGTACGTTAAGAAGTGAAATTTCAACGTAACCATTAAATACAGGTACAGAAGAATCCAAACCTTGCCCCAGGGTTTCGATTATCTGAACAACGGTGTAATATTCACCGTAGTAACCTTCATCTTCCGGTTCCATGCTGCTTTGTTCCACGCCGACAAACGGCAAACATTTGATTTTGAATCCGTTTTCCCAAGATAAAATCAAAGGAATCCTGCTTGTATATACGCTGTCAATGGCAAAAAGCATTTCCATATAGTCTGTTTTATTCACTTAATATCATCCTCCAAAACCGCTTGAATGATTGATTACATTTATACTTTCTTTCTTGCCCATAAAACCGTCCCGTCTTTCAGAACAATTTCTTCAGGAACACTTGTCATCGAAATCTCTATGGAATCGTTAAAAATAACTATTGAATCATCGTTTCCTTTTTCCAAGAACTCAATAATTTCAACATATGCATCATAATCACCGGCATAATCCACATCATCTGGTTCAATATCAGTCTCGCATACGCCTGTTATCGATATACACCTTATTTTTAAGCCGTTCTTCCAATGAATAATGAGTTCTAAGTTTTTGTCGTATGCATAGTTGAATTTATAAAGCATTTGCATATACTCATCGTTGCTCATCATAACTCATCCTTTCAAAATAATGCGGCTAAAACTTGACTGGCCTTGCAGGCACAATATGCGCATTGCCATATGTATCATAGTGAATAACACCCTTTGTAGTGCTATAATATCGCCCTGTTTCTTCATCGTAAAATTGCCCGATTACTCTGCCGAAATCAACAACTTCTTTGTTGCCTCCGGCACTTCTCCCTTTTCCCGCACCTTCCCTTAGCAATACCGTCGGATCTTCTGTTAAAATACTTGGATGCTTTCCATTGGCGATTTGCTGGTTGAAGTTCTTAGTCCCCTCCACATGCTTATCCTGCTTATCGCTGTGTATCTTGCTTGACGCCCGTCCGCCTTTTGTCTTCCCGAACCCGCCACCGCCCGCCCCGCCGCCCATTATGCGCGTTCCTTTCTGACGGTGAGGCCGTGATACTCAATTTCGATTATCCTTATGCGTGTAGAAATGCACCCACTGACGATGATACCCCGCCCGTATCGCCTTGTCAAACGGAATGGCTCTCTCCGGTTGAAAATCAACCCTTTTCAGCATCGGAAACTCCATATCCGCGCTGAAATCCGCGTTTTCAACCAGCCACGATTTATAAACATCCAGCCGCGGCTGTCTTATGAAATCCGTCATTTCTCATTCCCCCATTCTTCCCCCTCCACGATCACCACCACTTCGTCAAACCCGCCGGGGTTCTCACGCGAAAGGGACGCGCCTTTACCGGCCCGTCCCTTTCGCGTTTTGCCGCCCGCCGCGCCGTCCGGCGCCTCCGCCCCCTCGCGGCCGCCCCCGTCCGTCTCCACGACCTCTATCTCAAACCCGCCGCAGCCCCGCTCTTTCAGCTCCTCCGCGGCCCAGTCAAAAAGCGCCTCCGCCTGCCCTGCGTTCAGAATGACTTTTTCCCCCGTCACGACCGCCTCGCAGACCGTCCTCTCGCCCTCCGGCCCCATCACCGCGAGCGCCACGGCCCGCTTCTCCCCGTTTGCCTTACCTCCCGCTCTCTCCCGGCTCTCCATCTTCGTCCCCCGCGCCTCAACGGCACAATCGGATTTTTCTGTGATATTATACCGGAATGCGAAAACATTAATCTGCTCCGTCAACGTCGTCGGTGGAATGTTTTCGGCATCCGGTGTAGTCGGATATCACTCTGCCACAATACTCCGAAAAAAGTCTCACTCAGTCTCATCCCCCCCTCCGCGGCAGCATATCATTCTCCCCCGCAGCCGCCCCGTAGGGAACGGTCTTGACCGTTCCTCCGTTCCTCCATCCCACCTACCTCCGCCGTAACGCCTTATACTCCCCCGCAGCCGCCGCATTGTCTCAATACCTCCGCACGCAAAAAAGGCGCGCCGAAAAGGCGCGCCGCATTATTTCCCATCCCTGTCTTAACGTCTTATCCAGCGCTCAGCTTATCCACCTTGCTCTGGGCCGAATGGCTCTGCTCCGAGTTCGGATAATTGTCCACGACCGTCTGGTAATACCCCAGCGCCTCGGCGACCTCCTTCAGTTTCTCCGACGTGAGCCCCAGATAATAGTAGACCTTCGGCGCGTCCGCGTCCGCCGGGTCGACCCCGTCGATATACGAGACCGCCTTGCCGAGCGCCGTTTTCGCCGCGTCGAATTCCGACGACTCGTACTGCCCGACGCCGTCGGCCAGATACTGCGCGACCAGCGCCTTCCAGGCCGTCTTCCTGACCGAGGCGTATCTGACGGCCTGGTCCTGGCCCAACGACATCGCGTCGATGGTGGCGAGCGTGTCCGCCGCCCCCTGGAAATCCGACGAGGCAGCCTGCGTCTCCGCGCGGCCGATCTTCTCGCTCAGGGCCAAAACGTCCGCTTGCGCCTGGAGCTCGTTGTATTTCGCCTGCAAATCGCCGTAGGCGGTATCCTTGTCCGTGAGCTGTCTGTTATAATCAGCCGCCGCGTTGGCGGCGTTCTGGTCGGCCGCGGCCTTCTGCGCGCTGACGGTCGCGATCTCCGCGTCCTTGACCTTGATCCTGGCCGGCACGTAAAGCGTGAACAGCAAAATCGCGATACAGGCGGCCCCGACAAGGAACGCGAGTATCTCGCCGAACCGGAACCCGCCGCCGAATATCCTGTTGTCCTTGGGCTGGAGCTTGGGCATGGTATACGAAGGCTGCGGCCTCGGCGTCCCCGACGGAACGCGCGCGGGCCGCGCCGCCGCCTCGCCGCGCTGCTTCCGGCCGAACACCTGCTCGAAATAGTTCAGCGCGACCGGGTTGTTCACGTCGATGGACAGCGCCCTCTCTATCGTGTCCATGGCCTTTTCCTTGTTTCGCTGTATCAGATAGCACAGGGACAGCATGTTGTACGCGTCGACGAACCTGGGGTTCAGCTCCACGGCCTTCTTAAGCTGGATTATGGCCATGTCGTCGCTCTTCTGTTTGAGGTAATAGAGCGCCTGATTGTACATGGTCACGGCGTCGCTCAGCCGCTTCAGGGTTTTCTCGTCTTTCTGGACGTCGTCTATATACCGCCTGGCCGGGTTTTTCTCCTTGAGTATGGAATTGCTGATGACCCAGTGTCTCAGCGCGTCGCCGATATACCCGATCTCATAATAACAAAGCCCGATCAGGTTCCTGGCCGAGATATTGTTCTTGTTGAATCCGATGCTCTTGGACAGGAAGCCTATCGCCCCCGTCAGGTCGGAGACTCTCGCCCTGTCGAGGCCCTTGTTGTAAAGCGCGTCGGAAATCGCGGCGGTTTTCGTGAAAAGCGCGATGTCGACCCTGCAATTGGGACAGGTCTGGCCTCCGGCAAATTCATAATCGCAGTTTGGACATTTCATAACGCATGCTCCGTTCCCTTTCCGCCCGATATTTTCCTGATGATATACTGCAAGAGGTCCATTATGTCCTTTATCTCGTCCGAATGCACCGCGGCCTCCACGTCGTCCGTCTCCAGCACGGGCTTGTACTTCTGTATCTCTTCCTTAAAATCTATCACGCGCGAACCCTCCGTCCTCTATATACTGCCTCACGTCGCCCACCAGATAAAGCGACCCCGCCACGCATATCAGATCGTCCTCCCGGGCGCGCGCGGCGGCCTCGGCCAAGGCCAGCCTGAAATCCTCGCGGGCAAAGGCCCTCTCCTCAATAAATCCCGGCGGCAGCCCGGAAATCCCGGCAGCCTCCGCCAAAAGACCCGCGGCCGTAATGGACCTCCTGTATATCGGCCGCGTCAGCCAGAGCATGTCCGCGCACCGCGCGAAAACCTCCAGCATCCCGCGCGCGTCCTTCTTCTCCAGGACGCCGACCACCAGAAGCACGCGCCTCCCGGCCCGCGAAAGCGACCCGGCCAGCGCGGCCGCGCCGTCGGGATTGTGCGCACCGTCGAGTATGATCACCGGCTTTCGCCATACGATCTCCATCCTGCCGGGCCAGACAGCTTTCCGCAGCCCGTCCCGGACGTCCGCCTCCGAAACGGAAGCGCCCGTCCCGCGCAAAGCCTCCACGGCGAGCAGCACATGGCAGGCGTTCGATATCTGATACTCGCCCGCCAGGCCCAGTTCCAGGTTTTTATACTCAAAATACCCCGACGAGGCCGAAAACACGGTTTTCTCCAGCGTGCAGACGATGTCCGAACATACCAAATTTTCGCCAAAATAGAACAACTTTACATTTTTTTCAACACACCTCTGTTGTATTCTAATATATGCCTCGTCCGTTGTCAAATGCAATATAACGGGCGCGGAGGGCTTTATGATCCCGGCCTTTTCCGCCGCTATCTCTCCGACAGTAGCCCCCAAAATCTCCGTATGGTCGAGGCCGATCGCCGTGATAACTGTCAGGACAGGGCTTTCGATCACGTTGGTCGCGTCCAGCCGTCCGCCTATCCCGGCCTCTATTATGGCATAATCGACCTTTTGCTCGCTAAAATAGACATACGCCATCACGGTCAACGTCTCAAAAAATGACAGAGTCTCGCCGTTTGCCCCTGTCAAAGAGTCCACGGCCTCCTTCACCATCCCGGCAAGCCTTGCGAAGTCCGCGTCCGGGACGGCCACCCCGTTTATCGCGAGCCTCTCGTTGAACCGCTGCAGATGCGGGGACGTGAACATCCCCGTCCGATACCCCGCCGCCCCCAGAATCGACGAGAGCATGGCGCAGGTGGAGCCCTTCCCGTTGGTGCCGGCCACGTGGATTATCCTGAGCGCCTGGTCAGGGTTCCCCAGCAGCCCGAGCACGCGCCGCACCCACTCATGCCCGCGCTTCGTCCCTTTCCCGTACCCCCGGATGACGTACCCCAGCGCCTCGTCATATGTCATATGGATTCTTCCCCGTTATATTCCGCCCCGTCAATACTTTCCGAAATCCCCGTCCAGATCATACGCGGCGGCGGCAGGAATACCCGTCCCGCGTTCTTTCGACCCGCCCGAACGCTCCGTCCCACCGGCCCCGCCCGAAACCGCCGGTTCCCGCGCCGCCGGGCTTCGCGTCCCGATACCCGCAATATCCCCGGCGCTTTTTGCGTTCCCCGGCCCAAGATATATCAATTTCCGCGCCGCGTCCGCGCTCCGCGGCGCCGCGCCCAAAATGATCCCGGCTTTCTGCGCGTCACCGGTCCCGGCGTTCGGTTTGCCCGGCTTTTCCGCGCTTTGCGGCCCGCCGCCCAGAATGATGCTTTTATATTTCGCGTCCCCGCCCCGGTCAAGCGCCGGTTTAAGCGCCGTTCCCGCGTCAGGCGTTCTGTTGGCAGCCGTTTCTGTGGAAAGCGTTCCGGCGGCAGCCGTTCCATTGCCGGTCGTCTTATTGTCAGCCGATCCATTGCCGGTCGTCCTAATGCCAGCCGTCCCGATACTTGTATCATCCGCAGCGCCTTTTATACTCTCTCGCTCGCCAAACGCCCGTTTTGACACCGTTTCCGCGCCAACAGTTCCGTTGTCAGCCGTTCCGTTGTCAGTCGTTATGTTGTCAGCCGTCCTAATGTCAGCCGTCCTGTTATCAGTCATCCCGATGTTTGTATCACCAGCAACGCCTTTTACACTCTCCCGCCCGCCAAAGGCCGGTTTTGACGCCGTTCCCGCGCCAGCCGTTCCCGCGTTCTCCGCATTTACAGACGCCGGCGCGTTTATCCCGCGAGGCTCAATATCCGCAATATTTCCTGCCGTCCGCCCGGCTGTTTTCACATAGGCCGCCTCGGCCGGCACCGGCCGCGGCGCGGCGTCCCCGACCACCCGTTCCCGGTCTCCGCCGGGCTCTCCGACCCTAATAAGCCGTTCAACATCATCAACATCAACTTGCGAATTCTCCTTGTCTTTCTGGCTGTTTGCCGCGTCAGCGCCGTCATCGCGTTCCGCTTCACCCCACGCCGCGCCTTTGGCGTGTCCGCCCATCTTCGCCGCGCCGTCATCGCGTTCCGCTTCACCCCACGCCGCACCTTTGGCATATCCGCCCATCTTCGCCGCGCCGTCATCGCGTTCCGCTTCACCCCACGCCGCGCCTTCTGCATATCCGCCCATCTTCGCCGCGCCTTCATCACTTTCCGCTTCACCCAACACAGTTCCTTCGGAATATCCGCCCATCTTCGCCGCGCCGCCCATTTTCGCCGCGCCGCCCGCCGCGCCGCTCTGAACGCGCGCCTTCGGCGCTTCCTTGCGCTCAGCCAAAAATCCCCCGGAAAATTTTCCGCCGGCTAATATTTCACAGTTCCTAAACCGCGCAGCCACCGCGCGAAGCGCCTCCGCCTGCTCCGCCATCTCCCGCGCGGCCCCGGCGCTCTCCCCGGAAGCGGCGGCATTCAGCCGTATAAACCCGGAGATCTTCCGCGCCTCCTCGTCTATCCGTCCGATCGACCCGGCCTGCTCGCCGGAACGCGCGGCGATCTCCGCGACGATCCCGGCGACTTCGGAAACGGCGTTCACGATGCCGTCCAAAGCCGCCTCGGCCTCTCCCGCGGCTGAAATGCCGAGCTTCACGCGCTCCAAGGTGTCCGCGATGATCCCGGCGGTGTCCCGGGCGGCTTCCTGGCTCTTGACCGCCAGGGCGCGCACCTCGCTCGCGACCACCGCGAAGCCGCTTCCGTGCGTCCCGGCCCTGGCGGCCTCCACCGCCGCGTTCAGGGCCAGGAGGTTCGTCTGGAACGCTATGTCGTCTATCACCTTGATTATCTTGGATATCCGCACGGAGGCCTCTTTTATGCCGCTCATGGACGCCGTCATGGATTTCATCCTGGCGTTCCCGTCGACAGCGGCCTCCTTCGACCTGACGGTCAGGACCTCCGCCGCCCTCGCGCTTTCGGCGCTCTTTCGAGTCTGACTGCCGACGTCCGCGACCGCGGCTTTTAGCCCCTCGACGCATTCAGCCTGCCCGGCCGCGCCCTCCGCAAGCGTCCTTCCCGAGTCCTCGACTTTCCCGGCCCCGTCCGCGACGCGCCCGGCCGCCGCGCCGACCTCGCCCATCGCGCCGCCGAGCCTGCCGGCAAGATTCCCGAGCGCGTCCCTTACCGCTCCGAACCCGCCGGGGTATTCGCCGTCATTTATCTCTTGATTCGGCTCTCCGCCCGCCATTGCGTTCAGAACGCCCGAAACCTCCGCCGCGTGCCGGGACACGCGTTCAGCCGCCCTGTTGACGGAATCCTTCAGCGTCCCGAATTCGCCACGGCAGACGCACCCCATGCGCCCGGCGAAATCCCCGTCCGCCAGGGCGTTCAATACGCCGGCGGCATCTCTCACAGGCTCCCCGACCGCGCCGGCTAGCCTTTCCAGCCCCTCCGCCGCCGCGGCCCAAGCGCCCTTGAAACACGCCGCGTCCGCGCCGGACAATAGAGCGCCTGCCAAAAGCTCGCCCCGCGCCGCCCTTTCAAGCGCCGCGAGAATTCCGCCGTTCACGCTCCTGAGATTAGCCCGCAAAAGCTCCAGCTCTCCGCCAAAATTTTCTTCCGTGTATATCCCGTTTTTAGCGTCAAAGCCGCTCCAAACACCGATCTTCACGTCAAAATCGCCCTCGGCGAATCCCCTCACGCACTCGCGCGCGTTCCCGAGCGCGTCCTCGTAAGCGGCGACGGCCGCGTTTATCCGTTCGACGGCTCTCCTGCAGGAACCTCCGTAGCCGTTCGCGTCGATCAATCTCAAACTCCGGCCTTCGCAGCCGTCCGCCAATTTTTCCAAATCCCCCGCAAGCCGCCCGCCGGTATCCATAAGCGCCGCGAAATTCCGCGCGACCGCCCCGATACCGCCGTCCGTCCCGGACGGGCCAAAATCCCCGCCAAAATCGAAGCTCCCGCCGGAGACCGCGCTCTCCGCGGCCGAGGCCAGACGCCGCAGCCGTCCGGCGGAGCGCAGGTAAATCAGTAAAGCCCCGGCCAGGCACAGAACCGCCGCGCCCAGCAAAACCGCGAAAAGGACGGCCGCCTGCCCGTACATCCCCCGGCCGGCGTCCGAAAGCGCCGCCCGGTTCTCATTCAGCACATTGTTATATCTCCAAGCAAATCCGAACCCCGCGGCAATCGCCGCCAGCGTGACCAAAAACTGTACGGCCGCCGGCAGCGCCGCCTTGGCGCGGATCTTGTCTTTCGTGAACATCGGGTCAGCCTCCTAAAATGTAGGGGCGCGCAAAACGCGCCCGCCTCGGGTCGATACTCCTAAGCGATTATTACTTCATCACAAAATTGACGATCCTCCCCGGCACGTATATCTCTCTGTCGACCTCTCCCGCGAGTTTCCCGCCGAGCGCCGCCCTGGCCGCCGCGACGGCCTCTTCTTTCGAGGCCCCCGCCGCGATCGTCGCGTTCCCGCGCATCTTGCCGTTGACCTGGAGCGCGATCGTGATCTCGTCCTCTTTTATCTTCTCCTCGTCATATTCCGGCCAGCTCCGGCGGAATACGGTCTCCGTCCCGCCGAGCCGCTCCCACATCTCCTCCGCGATATGCGGCGCGAACGGCGCGAGCAGCACGACGAGCGTCTCCAGCGTCTCTCTGTCCACCCCCGCGCTTTTGGATATGTCCGCCAGCCTGTTCACGCCCTCCATAAATCCGCTGACGACGGTGTTCAGGCTCAGGCTCTCGAGCCGCGCCGTGATGTCGCGCGTCATCCTGTGCCTGACCCGCTCCAGCTCCCTCATCGCGTCCGCGTCCGCCGGCGCGCGCTTCGCGGTCCCGGCGTTTTCGAGGACGAGCTTCCATGTCTTGTTCAAAAACCTGAAAACCCCGTCTATCCCGCTGTCGTCCCATTCGCTGTCCAGCTCCGGCGGCCCCATGAACATCTCGTACATCCGGAGCGAATCGCAGCCGTACCTCTCCACGATGTCGTCCGGCGAGACGACATTGTCCCCGGACTTGTCCATCTTGTGGCCGAACCGGTTGACCATGCCCTGGTTGAACAGCTTGCGGAACGGCTCCGCGAACTCCACGACGCCTGTGTCATACAGGAATTTCGTGTAGAACCGCGCGTACAGCAGGTGCAACACCGCGTGCTCGACCCCGCCGACGTAGTAGTCCACCGGCAGCCACTTCCTCAGCGCCTCGCGGCCGGCCAGCTCCCTGTCGTTATGCACGTCGGCGTAGCGCAGGAAATACCACGACGAGCCCGCCCAGTTGGGCATGGTGTTTGTCTCGCGCTTCGCGGGCCCGCCGCAGTCCGGGCAGACCGTGTTCACCCAATCCGTTATGGCCGCCAGAGGCGACTCCCCCGTGTCCGTCGGCTGGTACGACTCCACGTAGGGCAGCAAAACGGGCAGCTCCTCCTCCGGAACCGGAACCGCGCCGCATTCCGGGCAGTGGATTATGGGTATCGGCTCCCC
The DNA here is from genome assembly GCA_009782085.1 of Bacillota bacterium. Taxonomy (GTDB): domain Bacteria; phylum Bacillota; class Clostridia; order Lachnospirales; family WQUN01; genus WQUN01. The sequence continues at coordinate 3,784 of WQUN01000201.1, read as the reverse complement.
CCAGTACCTCTGCCTGGAAAACACCCAGTCTCTCAGCTTGTAGTTTACCGTTTTTTTACCAATATTATTTGCCTCGAGATAATTCGCTATCTCCTCCTTGGCCTCGGACGACGGCATCCCGTCGAACATCCCGGAGTTGACCATGACGCCCTCGCCCGTATACGCCTCTTCCGGCTGCGCGCCGGGGGTCCCGTTTTTGCTTATGACCTCGACTATCGGAAGCCCGAACTTCGTCGCGAAGGCGAAATCCCGCTCGTCGTGGGCCGGGACGCACATGATCGCGCCTGTCCCGTAGTCCGCCAGGACATAGTCCGACACCCAGATCGGCGCGAGGGCGCCGTTCAGCGGGTTCACGCCGTAGCTTCCGGTGAACACGCCCGTCTTCTCCTTGTCCGCCATGCGGTCGACGGAGGATTTCGCGCTGGCCGTCCGGAGGTAAGCCTCCATGGCTTCCTTTTTTTCGGGAGCCGTAATGCTCATCACTATCGGGTGTTCCGGCGCGAGCACCATGAACGTGGCGCCGAAGAGCGTGTCCGGCCTGGTGGTAAATACCTTTATGCCAAGCTCCGAATCCTTCACGGGAAAATCTATCTCCGCGCCGTAGCTTTTGCCGATCCAGTCCGCCTGCATCTTCTTGACCTTCTCCGGCCAGTCCAGCGTGTTCAGGTCGTCCAGGAGCCTGTCCGCGTAGGCCGTGATCCGGAGCATCCACTGCCGCAGGAACTTCTTCGTCGTGGTCGTGTGGCACCGTTCGCACTCCCCGCCGACGGCCTCCTCGTTAGCCAGCACGATCTTGCACCTCGGGCACCAGTTCAGCGGCATCTCCTTCTCGTAGGCAAGCCCCGCCTTCCACATCCGCAAGAATATCCACTGCGTCCAGCGGTAATACTCCGGGTCGGCCGTGTTGAGCTCCTTGCTCCAGTCGTACACGGCGCTCATCTCGCTGAACTGCCGCTTCATGTTCACGATGTTCTGGGCCACGCCCACGCTCGGGTGTATGCCGTTCTTTATGGCGTAATTTTCCGCCGGCAGGCCGAACGAGTCCCAGCCCATCGGGTGCAGCACGTGGTACCCCCGCAGTATCTTATACCGGCTTATCACGTCGCTCAGCACGTACACCCGCCAATGCCCCACATGCAGCCCCTTTCCCGACGGATACGGGAACATGTCCAGGCAGTAGAACTTGGGCTTGTCCCCGCCTTCTTCCTGTATCGGGCTCCGCTCCCACTTCTCCCGCCATTTCTTCTCGATCCGCCTGAAATCGTATTTATCCATAAAATCAGCTTCCAATCGGTTGGATTTTGTGTGCCGGTCGACATATATACTGAAGAATGTACTATTTCATACCACATTTCCGCCGTAAACGCAAGAAAAATCGGGTGCGGCAAATTTTCGGTAAATACATCCCCCGATCTTCCTTTCCGCCGAACATACCGGAGTGATAAAACATTTACCGACGACATGACAGAGGAGGTTAATGTTTTCGCGCCACGGTATAACGGCGAAAAAGGGGCGGCCAAAGGCCGCCCCTGCATTATTCTATCCCGAACCTAATTGTTTTTACGCGGGCATAATACGTATTTCAAACGAAACGACATTACCGCCGCGGCGCGCTTCCGCTTACGATCTTCCGGATGCTCGACTCGGAAAGGCGAAACTTCTCCATCAGGTCGCGCACGCGCGCCCCGTTCGCGTATTCGAGGAAAATCTCCAGGTTCCGCGCCTCCACCTCGCGGCGCGCGCCGGTGTTTTGGCCCCAGCAGACTTTGTTCTCCTCTTTTTGGGGGACGTAGATGACCTTGCCGCCCAGATATTCCTGTATCTCGCCGAAGAGCTCAGGGGGCAGCGCGTCCCTCGCGTTTACGTACTTCAAAAATGAAAACCTCCCTCGCGCGTTTGGCCAAAGATCCGGCCAAAGAGTCGTTGACAAAAATGCGGATCGTCGGTTTCATTTCAACACCTCCCCATGGAATATTTACAGCCATGCAAAGACAGGGAGGCGCAGCCTCCCTGTCCGCGTCCTTTTTAGGTTAGGACAAAACCCACCTCGTCTCGATCAATATATTCATCCCCTTTCATGAGGACTCGCCGGCCGGACCGCCGGTTCGGCGGAAAGCCGCCGCCCCGGGGCCCGCAGGCGTGACCCTGCCCGGCTGTATCTCTATTTTATCTCAGAAAGCCCCTGGCGGGCAAGATATATTTTGGTTATAATCAATTTGTACAGCAATACCAAATATAAGCCGTCGCCGGGGGGATATCCCGTGTTCATCGCTGATTTTCACATCCATTCAAAGTATTCCCGCGCCACGAGCGCGGACTGCCGCCCGGAAAACCTCGAGTTCTGGGGGCGGCGCAAGGGCCTCGGGCTCATAGGGACTGGCGATTTCACCCATCCCGCCTGGCGCGCGGAGCTTCGCGAGAAGCTGCGGCCCGCGCCTTTCTCGGAGGGGCTCTATGAGCTCAGAAGTGGGTTCCGTCTGCCGGAAGCCGCGGCGCTGGGCGAAAAAAGCCCGCTCTTTGCCGTCTCCGGCGAGATCGCCTCGATTTATAAAAAAAGCGGAAAAGTCCGCAAGGTGCACAACATCATTCTTCTGCCAAGCCTCGAGGCCGCCGACGCCCTGTCCGCGAAACTCGAGCGCATCGGCAACATACGTTCCGACGGGCGGCCGATATTGGGGCTGGATACCCGCGACCTTCTGGAGCTCACGCTCGGCGTCTGCCCGGAGGCCGTATTCATCCCGGCGCACATCTGGACGCCGCATTTTTCGCTGTTCGGGGCCTATTCCGGCTTCGACGCGGCCGAAGAGTGCTTCGGCGACCTGACGCCGTATGTCCGCGCCCTCGAGACCGGCCTTTCCTCCGACCCGCCGATGAACCGGCGGCTCTCCGCCCTCGACCGCTTCGTTTTGGTCTCGAACTCCGACGCGCACTCCCCCGCCAACCTGGCGCGGGAGGCTAACCTGTTCGACACAGGCCTGTCGTACCCGGAGATGTACCGGGCGCTTACTGAGGCCGGAAACAACGGTTTCGCCGGGACGATCGAGTTTTTCCCGGAGGAGGGTAAATACCACTGGGACGGGCACCGGGCCTGCGGCGTCGGGCTCTCGCCTGCGGAGACGCGCGCCCGCGGGGGCGTTTGCCCCGTATGCGGCAAGCCGCTCACTTTGGGCGTGCTGCACAGGGTCGAGGAACTGGCCGACAGGCCGGAGAAATGCGATTGTCCCGCATCGGAGGGAACAAGCCCCATCACCGCGTTCCGGCGGTTTGAGCGCCTAGCGCCCCTTCCGGAGGTCATCCACGCCTCGACCGGATACAGTTCCGTCAGCGTCAAGGGCCGGAAGCTCTGCGAAAAACTGCTGGCGGAGGTCGGGCCGGAGCTTTACATACTGCGCGGGGCCGGGCCGGACGAGATCGCCCGGGCCGCGGGGGCCGGCGCCGCCGAGGGCGTACGCCGGCTCCGCTCGGGCGAGGTGGAGATCGAGGCCGGGTATGACGGCAGGTACGGGAAGATCAGGCTCGCGGACAGTGACGGCGGGTACGCCGCGGTGAGCGAAATTTGTAGGGAACGGTCTTGACCGTTCCGCACTGTCAAGTGACGGCCTGTCATCCTGAGCGAAGCGAAGGATCCGGGATCCTCCGCTTCGCCTCAGAATGACAATTTATCCGCCGTTATATCCTCCGTTGCCGCCGTCTTGTCCTTTGTATTCCTGTTCCAGTTTATCCAGCCCCGTCTTGTTCATCACCGCGGCCGATATCAGGTCCAAAATATGCGGGCCGATCCAGC
>WQUN01000200.1 GCA_009782085.1 Bacillota bacterium | reverse complement strand
TGCGTGACGGGAACCCCGGGAGGTATCCAAATGCTGGAAAAAATCGACCTGAAGCAAACCATCGGCAAAAAGGCGTACAAGGCCGAGATGACGTCTCTGGAAAAACGCCTCGAATCGCTCCAGCAACGGGTCAAGGACCTGGGCATACCGGTGATAATCGCCTTCGAGGGCTGGAGCGCGTCCGGGAAGGGCACGACGATCGGCAAGATCGTCTATCCCCTCGACCCGCGGCTGTTCAACGTCTACACGATGTCGAAGCTCTCCGAGGACGCGGCGATGCGCCCGTTTTTGTGGAATTACTGGATAAAGACCCCGGAAAAGGGCCGGATAACGATATTCGACAAGAGCTGGCACCGGTTGATTTTGCCCAATCTGGCGGCGCGCCAAAGCGAGCAAGGCGCCAAAACGGGGCAGTACGCCAAAAACGCGCCCAGGCTTCTTGGCGAGGCGGAGGCGGCGGGCTTTTACTACGACGCCAACCAGTTCGAGAAACAGCTGGCAGACGACGGCGCGCTTATCATCAAGCTGTTTTTGCACATCGGCAAGGCGGAGCAGCGCAAGCGCTTCCGCGAGCTGGAGAAAAACCCGGACACGGCCTGGCGCGTGGACGAGCAGGACTGGGAGCAGAACCGGAATTACGACCAGTATGTGAAGCTCTACAGCGAGATCCTCAGGCAAACCGGCGCGGGAGAGCGCTTTTGGTCCATCATAGAGGCGAACGACAGGAAATTCGCCACGATCAAGGCGTACAAGATCATTATCAAGCGCATAGAGGACGAGATATACCGCCGCGGCCAGGCGGCGGAGAAGCCCGCCGCCAGGGAGGAGGACCCCGCTTTCAAGCCGCCCGGCGTAAGCATCCTATCGAGCGTGGACCTCAACAAGTCCATAGAGACGGCGGCATACAAGAAAGAGGCCGAGGCCTTGCAGGAGCGCGTCGCGGAGCTGGGGTTCAAGCTCTACGCGAAGCGCCGGTCGGTGGTCGTCGCCTACGAGGGCTGGGACGCGGCCGGCAAGGGCGGCAACATCAAGCGCGTGACCGAACGCCTCGACCCGCGGGCCTACGAGGTCGTCCCGATCACCGTGCCGACGCAGGAGGAGCTCAACCACCACTATCTCTGGAGATTTTACAACAAATTTCCCAAGGACGGGCACATAGCCATATTCGACCGCTCGTGGTACGGCCGGGTTTTGGTCGAGCGCGTGGAGAACCTGACGCCGCCGGAGGTCTGGCGGCGGGCGTACAAGGAAATAAATGACATGGAGCGCCACCTCTACAACCACGGCGTGATCCTGTTCAAATTCTGGCTGCATATCGACAAGGAGGAGCAGCTCGCCCGGTTCAAGGCCAGGGAGGCCGATCCGCTCAAACAGTACAAGATCACCGCCGACGACTGGCGCAACCGCGACAAATGGGACGCCTACGTGGAGGCGGTGGACGAGATGCTCCTGCGCACGAACACGGGCTGCGCGCCGTGGACGGTCGTGGAGTCCAACTGCAAGAAGTACGCGCGGCTGCGGACGCTTCGGATCATCGCGGAGGAACTGGAGAAGAGGCTGAAGGGTTAGGTATCTGGACGACGGAAATCAATGCGACTTGGATCGCGCTTAACGATAGCGGTGAAGTAATAAAAATAAAAGGTTTGGAGGGTTAAAATGATTGACAGTCACTACCCGATAGATGTAAAACCGCTGAAATATCATAAGTTGCTTATAACATTCGATAATGACGAACAGCGAATATTTGACCTCGAACCTTATTTAAGCGACGGTTACTTCGCGCCTTTAGGCGATATCGCAGTTTTCGATACAGTCAGAATCAGCCCTATTTCGATCGAATGGGCCGGCGGGATTGATATTTGTCCGGACGAGTTGTATTATAACAGTGTGCCGGCGGAAAATTTTTAACTACCCATTACCGCGAGGTGAGCCATGTCTCCCGCCCCGACCCTCATCCGCCGCCGATTCATCCCGGACGAGACGATCACGCTACATGACGAGGTGCTCCGCGCCGACGGCGAAGTCGTCCTCACCAGATGGAAGACGCTCAGCCCCGTCCACGCCTTCGACGGCGGCCGCTCCTGCTATTTTCTGAACAGGGGCTTTAAGCTGAGCAGATTCTACCGGGACGGCGCGCCCTTCGACTACATATACTGCGACCTGATCGAGACCTCCGCCGCTCCGGGCGGCTATGTTTTCACCGACCTGCTGATCGACGTGCTGGTCTACGACAGCGGGTTCGTCAAGATATTGGACGTGGGCGAGGTCTGCGACGCGCTGGACCGGGGCCTTATCGGCGTGGACACGGCAAAAAAGGCTATGCGGCTTTTGGACGGCCTGCTGGGGATCATATATTCCGGGGGTTTCGGCGAACTGGCGCGGATGCTGGAATAGGTCGCTGCCGTTATCAAAAACACAAAGGAAAACGAACAATGGACAATCCACATAAGGGCCACCGCGAGCGGATGCGCAGGAAATACCTGAACGACGGCCTCGACAACTTCGAGGATCACGAAATATTGGAGATTCTGCTGTACTACTGCATACCGATGAAGAACACTAACGAGCTGGCGCACCGGCTTATCGCGGAGTTCGGCTCGCTGCCTGTGCTCTTCGAGTCTGACCCCGTCGAGATCAAGCGCCGGGGCAAGGTCTCCGAGGCTACGGCGGTCCTTCTCAGTATGATCCCGTCGCTGACTAACCGCTATTTCATGAGCAAATGGACCAAAAACATTCGGATCGACAGCTCCGAACTGGCCGGAACCTACGCGATGTCGCTTTTCGCGGGCAAAAACGTGGAGCTGTTCTACCTGATTTGCCTGGACTCGCAGCGCAAGCTGATTCACGCGGCCAAGATCAGCGAAGGGACGGTCGACGAGACGCCGGTATACATACGCGAGATAAACCACGCCATTATCCGCTACAAAGCCGCCAGCGTCATCCTGGCGCACAACCACCCCGGCGGTTCCACCGCGTCCTCGGCTTCGGACAGGGAGGCCACGAAGAAGATAATGGACGCGGCGGGATATATGAACGTGGAGGTCGTCGACCACATCATCGTCGCGGGGGATAAGTATTCCAGCTTCGCGGCCAAGGGGCTGTTCGGGATGGGGTATTGATCATACCGGAGTGCGAAAACAAATAAATAATTTCCTCGTATATCTTTGGTGCAAAAGAAAACTATATAAATCAGGGATGGGAGGTTTTCGGAATGAGCGGCAAGAAGCTCTATAAATCCAGGACGGACAGGAAGATCAGCGGCGTGTGCGGAGGGATCGCCGAGTATGTCGGGGTCGACGCCACTTTGGTGCGCATCGTGTGGCTGTTGCTGGCGTTTACGAGCATCGGGCTGATAGCGTACATCATCTGCGCGGTCATCATGCCCGTTGAACCCGACGTGGTCGATTACAGGGGCGGCGACCGGCGGGACGGCGACGCGCGCGGCGAGGACGACCGGAGAAACTGACGCCGGGGCATTGACCTGCCTAAGGACAGGTCTATTGGAAGGCTCGATCGGCGCTCCGAATGAGGGCGCCGGTTTTTGTATTATCATATATTTTCGAATATGATATAATTAGTTGACAGACGCGTCCGGATGATAATTTATTCACAGATAATTTACAACTTTTTAACACCCGCATAACTTCTGTCTGATAAACTTTCGTCCACCTATACCGGACGCTGAAAACATCTGCCGACGATAAACCGATTCGCCAAGCGCTTCGCTTCAGCGGCGAATCGGCGACTATGGAGGTCAATGTTTTCACGCTCCGGTATATGTACAAGGGAGCTGATCAAATGGGCGAGGAAAACAATCTGAGTTACATAGACAGCGAGAAGACGGAAACCGCCGCGGACGCCGCGAACAACGGCAATAAACCGGAAAAAGAGCGGCGTGCGCTCAAAAAAGCGGTGACCGCCGCCGTCATAATAATAGCCGCCGGCGTGCTGGGCTTCGGCGGGATCAGGGTATATAACTGGTGGCAGGAACGGAAAGCCCGGCAGACGACGATGGCGGACGTCATGATGATGGCGACGGAAAGCGTCCGGACCGGCGGGATCGCCCAGACGGTCAGCGCCTCGGGTGTGGTATATCTCCAGGACGAGCAGTCCGTCTACGCGACGACCACGGCGAAGGTTTCGTCCGTGAACGTGGAGGTGGGCGACAAAGTCACCGCCGGCGAGGAGATCGTCACCTACGACACGGACGACACGAGGACGAGCCTCCGCAAACAGATCTCCCAGACGGAGATCAACCTGGACAACCTGAACCTGACCTTGCAGAGCATGACGGCCCCGCCGTCCGTCGACACTGTCAGACAGCTTCAAAACGCAGTCGACAGCGCGGAGACTTCGCTTTATAACGCTAACCAGACCTACAGCGGGACCCAGACTAAGATATCCGACCAGCAGGCCGTGATCAAGAACGCGGAGGACGGCGTGGCCAAGGCCGAGGACGGCGTGCTCAAAGCCGAGGACGGCGTGGCCAAAGCCCAAACGGTTTTGGAAAAAGCCAAACAGACCTTGAGCGACAACGCGGAGCTTTTGGCCGTCGGCGCAATCTCGCAGAACGACTATAACAAAGCCGAGGATTCGGTGACCTCGGCCGAGGACGCTGTGACGTCGGCGCGGGACGCTGTGACGTCGGCCCGGGACGCGGTAACGAGCGCCAACAACACCCTGACCAGTGCGAAGAACGGGCTGAGGGACCTGAACACGCAGCTGGAGTCCAACCAGGTCGGCATAAACACGGCGCAGAAAAACCTGAACAACGCGAAGCAGAACCTGGCGGATTCCTCGGTCGTTCTGAAAAACGAGACGGACAAGATAAACTACGAAAAGCAGCAAAACCAGATTAAGCTCACCCAGCTCGACCTGGACGACCTCAAGCGCCAGCTGGCCGACACCGTCGACGGCGACGTCAGTCCCATCGACGGCATCGTGACCGCCGTCGGCGTGTCGCGCGGCAGTTCCGTCGGCACCAGCTCGGTCCTCGTGAAGGTGGCGGATTTCAACAAGCTTATCGTTAAGTCCAACATATCGGAATACGACATTCCAAAGCTCGCCCTCGGCCAGAGCGTCACGATGACGTCCGACGGCCTGCCGGGCAAGACATACACCGGGAAGATCAGCAAGATCGGCGACTCCGCCGCCGGCGGGAGCGCCAGCTCCGAGGCGACCGTGCCCGTGGAAGTCTCCATCGGCCAGATCGACGGCGTCGTCAAACCCGGGTTCAGCCTGGACATGACGATAACCACGGCCGACAACCCCGCCGCGCTGATGATCTCGCTCGGCGCGGTCAAAAACGACGCCGAGACCGGCGAGAGCTACGTGTTCAAGGTCGAAAACGGCGTCCTGCGCAGGACGGCCGTCACGCTTGGGATCGTCAGCGACATGGACGTCGAGGTGAAGTCCGGCCTTGCCGACGGCGATGTGATAATATCCAGCCCTGCCGACACGATGACGGACGGAATGCCCTACACGACGGATCCGTCGGCTTTCGCCGGGCTTAGGAACAATAACGGCGGCGGGCAAAATTCCGGAGGCGGCCTGTTCCGGATCGGCGGAGGCGGAGGCGGGGCAGTCAGGGCCTATCAAAACAACGGCGGCGGCGGGCAAATCAGGGATTTCACTGCGCCGTAACAAACGGGGATCCGTGGATACAGCGGAAAATTCGTGTTCTTCGGAGGGATAAGTGGAAGCAAGACCTTTCGTTACGGCGGTGATCGCCGCCGGCGGCGCGGGCGTCCGCATGGGCGGGGCCGTGCCCAAGCAGTTCCTGGATTTATGCGGCAGGCCCGTCCTCGCCTGGACTGTCGGCGTGTTCGACGCCTCGCCGGCGGTAGACGACGTCGTGCTTGTAGTGCCGGGAGGATACGAGGATTTCGCGAGGGAATGTATAATTTCGCGCTACGGTTTCAAAAAGTGCCGGGAGGTCGTCCCCGGCGGCGGCGGCCGCTCCGCCTCGGTTGCCGAGGGCATCCGCCGCGCCCGGCCGGAAACGGGGATACTTGTAGTCCACGACGGCGTCCGGCCGTTCACCGGGGAGCGGGAGATAGAAGCGGTCGTCGGCGGGGCCGTCCGGTACGGCGCCTGCGCGCCGGCCGTCCGATTGAAGGAAACGCTTAAACTCATACGGGCGAATGGCGGGGCCACCGGCGATTTTGCCGTGTCCACGCCCGACCGGGACAGTTTCCGCCTGATTCAAACCCCTCAGGCGTTCGGGTTCGGGCTCATCAAAGAGGCGTACGGGCGTGCGGCCGAAAGCGGCCTAGCTGCCGGGGACGATTCCGCCCTGGCGGAGGCGCTGGGCGTCAGGACATTTCTGATCGAGGGGAATTACGCCAACATAAAAATAACCACGGCGGAAGACATGGTTTTCGCAGAGGCGTGGCTTAAAAAAAACGGCCGCCGATTGAGGTGAACTCAATGAAAAACCTGAAGGACTACCGCGTCGCCGAGCAGACCTTCTTTATTCTCGCTAACGCGCTGATTTTTCTTTTTGTCCACGGCTTCGTGAAGCTTGACCCGAAGGCCCTGCCAGGCTCGGTCGAAACGCTTGGCAAGCTTTTCAACGCCACGGTCGTCTCAGTGATCGCGTTTGGCTTCGTGTGGTTCGTGGAGTGCGTATTCACGAGCGGCGCGAAGGAAAAGCTGCTTTATCTGTTCGGGCGCCTGTCCCCACCCGGCTGCGGGATTTTCAGCGAGATACGGAAAAAGGACGGGGATTCCCGCTTTACCTGCCGCCAGCTCGCGGAAAAATACCCGGAACTGTACAAAAACCTGCCGAACGAGCTTCCCGGGCTGACCGGACGCGAAAAGCGAGCCGCGCGCGCGATCAGGCGCCGCTACGAGAACAGGCAGTGGTACGCGATCTACGACACACGCCGCGACGCGGATATCGTGCTCGCCTCCGAGCGCGAGGCGCTTATGAGCCGCGACATATACATCTCCTCGCTTGTCATGATCGCTCTGTACGGGGCGGCCCTGGCCGCCGGGACGGTCAGTTTCAGGTGGCCGTATCTCCTGTTTCTGTGCGCCGTGACGATTTCCGCCAATTTCGGCGCGAACCGCAAGGCGAAGAGGTTCGCGTACAATGTGGTCGCCTATGACGTCAACAAGTAATACTAATCATAATATTCCAACGTTTTATTCATCCGTTAAATACGCGTTCCAAATCTCTGTTTTTAATCCGTTTAATACCCGTTTGTCCGGGAGGGGGGCTGCCGATGAAGCAAGTCACGATCCACACCGACGGGGCGTGTTCCGGGAATCCGGGTCCCGGCGGCTGGGCCGCGGTGCTGTCATATAACGGGGCCAGGAAGGAGCTCGGCGGCGGCAGCCCCGGGACGACGAACAACCGCATGGAGCTGACCGCGGTCATCAAGGCCCTGGAGGCCCTGAAGGAGCCGTGCGCCGTTTCGCTCTACTCCGACTCGTCCTACGTCTGCAACGCGTTCAACAAAAAATGGGTCTATAAATGGGAAAGCAACGGCTGGATGCGTAAAAACGAGCCGGTCCCGAACGCCGACCTCTGGACGGAACTGCTGAAGCTGACCGAGAGGCACAGCGTGATGTTCGTATGGGTGAGGGGACACGCGGACAACGCGGAGAATCAGAGATGCGACGAGCTGGCGAGGGGGAATATAGAACGGTCCAGACAGGCAATGATATAAGAACTAACCTCAAAGGAGAATCCAGATGACCCCCAACCAAATCACCGCGAACCTCCGCTCCGAATTTGCCGCCCTTTTCGGCGGCGAGCCCGACGGCCTGTTCTTCTCGCCCGGCAGAGTCAACCTGATCGGCGAGCACACGGATTACAACGGCGGATATGTGTTCCCTTGCGCGTTGAGCCTCGGGACCTACGGCGCCGCGCGCAAAAGGGCCGACGGCCGCCTGCGCCTGGCCACGACCAGCAGCCCCGGCGCCGTTGTCGAAGCGGAACTCGGCGGCATCGCCAGGATAACCGCCGGGGCCGAAAAGTGGGCGAACTACCCGCTCGGCGTGGCGGACGAGCTGCAAAAGGCCGGCTACAGGCCCGGCGGCCTCGAAATGGTCATCAGCGGGAACATCCCCGGCGGCGGCCTGTCCTCCTCCGCGAGCGTGGAGCTTTTGACCGGCGTCGCCCTTGACGAGCTCTATTCCCTCAAAATCGGCCGGGTGGAGCTTGTGAAGCTCTGCCAGAGGGCGGAGAACCTCTTCGTCGGCGTGAACTGCGGAATAATGGACCAGTTCGCCGCCGGCATGGGAAAAAAAGACCACGCTATGTTCCTGGACTGCGCGAGCCTGGAGTTCGAGTATGTGCCTGTCGCGCTGCGCGGGCGAACGCTCGTCGTGCTGAACACTAACAAGGAGCGGACTCTGGCCGGCTCGAAGTACAACGAGCGCCGGAGCGAGTGCGAGAGGGCCGTGGAGATGCTGCGCCAAAAGCTGGACATACGGCTCCTTGGAGACTTGTCCGCGCCTGAGTTCGAGGCGAACAAGGGCCTGATAACCGACGGGACCGTCAGGAATAGGGCGGAGCATGTCGTCTATGAGATCGAGCGCACGCGGGACGCGGTTAAGTGCCTAAAGGCCGGCGACGTCAGCACCTTCGGCAGGCTGATGAACGAGTCCCACATTTCGCTTCGGGACCTCTACGAGGTCACGGGGCCGGAACTCGACGCGATCGTCGAGGAGGCGTGGCGGTCGCCGGGGACGCTCGGCGCGCGCATGACCGGCGCCGGCTTTGGCGGCTGCGCGGTCGCGATCGTGGCAAACGACGGATATAAGGGATTTGTGGAGAACGTCGGGAGAAATTACCGGAAAAGGACGGGGCTTGAGGCGGAGTTCTATCCGGTGGAGATCGGCGGCGGAGCGGAGAGGCTGACGTAAACGGTAAATGTCACTCTGAGCGAAGCGAAGGGTCTTTATGCTAAAATGGCTCCGTAACATTGAGGGAAAGATTCTTCGCTTACGCTCAGAATGACAGCTCTTATGCGGTTTTTGACTTTCCGAGGGTACTCGGCTTATATAAAGGAGGGCTTCCATTGGCCGCGCCAAACGTCATCGAGATAAAAAACATCCGCAAAATCTACAAACAGGGCGAGCTGGACGTGCGCGCCCTGAACGGCGTGAGCCTCAGCGTCGCGCGCGGGGAATTTTTGGCGATAATGGGCGCTTCCGGGTCTGGGAAGTCCACGATGATGAACATACTCGGCTGCCTGGACAGGCCGACCTCCGGGGCTTACATACTGGAGGACGGCGATGTCTCCCGGCTCAGCGACTCCAAGCTGGCCGACATACGCAACAAAAAGATAGGCTTCGTTTTTCAGTCGTTTAACCTCCTGCCAAAGCTCAACGCCCTCGAGAACGTGGAGCTGCCGATGATCTACGCCGGCGTATCCATGATGAAGCGCAGGAAGGCGGCCGTTTCGGCCCTGGAACGCGTCGGCTTAACAGACCGCATGAAGCACAGGCCCTCGGAGCTCTCCGGCGGGCAGATGCAGCGCGTGGCCATCGCCCGCGCCTTGGTCAACAGCCCCAGCATCCTCTTGGCGGACGAGCCTACCGGCAACCTGGACAGCCGCTCCGGGGAGGAGATAATGGGCATTTTCCGGGGGCTCAACCGCGAGGGCGCGACGATCGTGATAGTTACCCACGACCCCGACGTGGCCGGGCACACCGGAAGGATAGTCACTTTCCGGGACGGGGTCATCATCTCCGACAGCGCATTCGAAAATCCGCCGCGGATAAGGAACTGTCCAGAAATAACATGCACATTTTTTTGAAACGACGAACGCTTCTACGGCGTTTCAAAAAAATATTTGATCAGTTTATTTCTGGACAGTT
>WQUN01000199.1 GCA_009782085.1 Bacillota bacterium | reverse complement strand
CCGACGGCAAAAACAGGCGGGCCGACGGCGAGAACATGTATATTACAATGACGACAAAGGACGCCGCCGCGGTCCAAAAAGCCTGGGATACGCTTAAAGAGGGCGCGGAGGTCTATATGGACCTGGCGCCGACCTTCTTCGCCGCGCTGCACGGCTCGCTGCGGGACAGGTTCGGGATAAACTGGATGTTTACGGTATTGGTTAGCACACCCAGAAACGGAGGCCGCATATGCTAGATATACGCCTGATAAGGACTGACCCCGACCTGGTTCGGGAGAATATCAGGAAGAAATTCCAGTTCGACAAGCTCGTTTTGGTGGACGAGGTCGTCGCGCTCGACAAACGGGCGCGGGAGGTCAAGGCCGAGGCCGACGACCTCCGCGGACGCCGGAACGCCGCCAGCCGGGAGATCGGCGGCCTGCTGTTAAAGGGCCTTAAGGACGAGGCGGAGGCCAAAAAGCTCGAAGTCTCCGACATCGGCGCCAGGATCGACGCCCTCAAGGCCGAGGAGGACGAGCTCGGCCGCAAGGTGCGCGACAGGATGCTCGTCATCCCCAACATTATCGACCCCTCCGTGCCCATCGGCAAAAACGACGGCGAGAACGTGGAGGTCGAGCGCTTCGGCGAGCCGTTCGTGCCGGACTTCGAGATCCCGTACCATGTGGACATCATGGAAAAGCTAAACGGCGTCGACCTGGACAGCGCCCGCGCGACCAGCGGAAACGGCTTCTATTACCTAAAAGGCGACGTCGCCAGGCTCCATTCCGCGATACTGTCCTACGCCAGGGATTTCATGATCGACAGGGGCTTTACCTACTATATCCCGCCGTTCATGATCCGCGGCGAGGTCGTCACCGGCGTGATGAGCTTCGCGGAGATGGACAACATGATGTACAAGATCGAGGGCGAGGACCTGTACCTGATAGGCACCAGCGAGCACTCGATGATCGGCAAGTTCATCGGAAGCCTGATGGAGAGATCCGCCCTGCCGCAGACGCTGACGAGCTATTCCCCGTGCTTCCGGAAGGAAGTCGGCGCGCACGGCATAGAGGAGCGCGGCGTCTACCGCGTGCACCAGTTCGAGAAGCAGGAGATGGTCGTCATCTGCGAGCCGGAGGACAGCCCGGCCTGGTTCGAGAGGATGTGGAAGTACACCGTGGAGTTTTTCCGCAGCATTGACATACCCGTACGCACGCTGGAGTGCTGTTCCGGGGACCTGGCGGATCTGAAGGTCAAGAGCGTGGACGTGGAGGCGTGGTCGCCCCGCCAGAAGAAGTATTCGGAGGCCGGGAGCTGCTCGAACCTCGGCGACGCCCAGGCGCGGAGGCTCGGCATACGCGTGCGCGGCGAGAAGGACAACTATCACCCCCACACCCTGAACAACACCGTCGTCGCGCCGCCGAGGATGCTAATCGCGTTTCTGGAGAACAACCTGGAGGCGGACGGGTCGGTTAGGATACCGGGGCCGCTGAGGATGTACATGGGCGGGAAGGAAAGGATACGGTAGGAACTAGAAGCTAGAAGCTGGAAACTAGAAACTAGAAAAGCCGTTAATCTCTGGTTTCTTGCTTTTTCCGGCTTCTAACTTCCGGCTTCCTGCTTCCGGCTTCCAGCCAAATCATCGTTTGCTCTGCTTCAATATTCCATCAATATCCATCATCTGGACTGTTGCGGAAAATGCCGGGCGGCGATATAATACTCTAGGTTTATTATGCCCCCCACAACCTTGCCGGATGAGATACTGGCACGCTCATGACAGGAGGAACCGCATGAACAAATTCATCCCTTACGAAAAGCTCTCCAAGCGCAAGCGGCGGTAGGCCGACAGCCTGCGCCGCCGGGGCTGGGACGGGCTGAACCCCGTCACCCGGACGACCCCCGACCCGAAAGTCTACGACCGCGCAAAAGCCCGGAGATGGAAGCAAGATTCCGAATCCGGGCTTTTGCCGTTATTGCGGGCCGGTCTCGTCCAACGCCGGTTCCGCCGTTATGCCCCTCTTTTCGTCCAGCTTCTCCAGAAACTCCCTCTTCCTTTCCGGAGCGATGACGACGGCCTTCCCGTCCCCGCCGGATTTGCGCCTTATTTCGAGAGCGTCGGCGGACAGCACCAAAAACGGCCTTAACCGGCGCGTTTCCTCCGCAGAGGCGATGTCGCCGTAGTCGACGCGAAACTTCACGAACGGCCCGTGCCTGACGAGAAGGCCGTTCTCCTCCAGAACGTAGTACGACGAACCCAGCAGCAGCGATATGTATATCTCGAACAGGAACAGTACCAGCGCCGCGGCGCCGGCCGCCGCGCTTCCGTTCGACGCGAAGTCCAGCACCAGCGCCAGGACCGCCGCGGCCAGAAGGACGTGGACAACGTGGTACCACAGGGCGACCTTGGATCTGAATTTCATGCGAGCACCTTCCCCTTTAGTATTCCACATTCCTATAAAAGCAAACCTGGTTTCAATACAGGTTCCTGACCTTAAAATCCCTCTCGAACTCCCTGCGCTGATCTTTTTTCGCTATGTCGCCCCGCTTGTCGTAGAGCTTCTTGCCCTTGGCCACCGCTATGTCGAGCTTTACCAGGCTTTTATGAAAATAGACCTTCAGCGGGACGATGGTGTAGCCTTCCGCGGAGACGGCCGTTTTGAGCCGGGCGATCTCCTTTTTGTGCAAAAGCAGGCGGCGGCTCCGAAGCGGGTCTTTGTTGAAGATGTTGCCGAATTCGTAGGGGCTGATGTGCATTCCCTCGACGAACGCCTCCCCGCTCCTTATCTGGATATAGCTCTCCTTGAGGTTGCACTTCCCGGCCCGGAGGGACTTGACCTCCGTCCCTATCAGCTCTATCCCGGCCTGGTAAGTCTCCTCGATGAAATAGTCGTGGAAGGCCTTTTTGTTCTGCGCGATCAGCTTGGAGGCGTTCCTGTCCTTTGGCATACGATCAGTCCCCGTTCAGCGCAAAGCGCGCAAATCTCATAATGCCTTAGCCATCACCACGGCCCCGGCGCTCTCCGCGAAGCCGTTCCTGAGATAGAACCCGTGCGCCCGGATGCCCCTCTGTGTAAGTAGAGTAATACACGAAACGCCGCGATTAGTCAAGTCTTTTTCTATATCGGACAGGAATTCCCGGCCGAGGCCCTTGTTTTGGGATCCCGGCTCCACGAAAAATTCCTTTATCTCGTAGAGAACGCCGCGGGAATAGCCGTCGGCGCGGCCCAGGCACGCGCCCGCCGGCCGGCCGTCCGCGAGCAGTATATACCCGAGGAACCCGGGGCAGCGCGCCGTGTCCGCGAAATACCGCAGCGCGGCGTCCTCCGTCAGCCAGTCGTAGCCGAACGGCTCGGCGCGGAAGGTTTTCAGGTAGATGTCCGCGCAGGCGGAAAGGTACCGTTCGTCGTATCCGATGAGCATTTCGTCAGTCTCCGTCCATGCTTTCCAATATCTTCTCCGCCACTTCCCTGACCGCGCCCTCCCCGCCCCGCGCCTTTGCCACGTAGGCGCACGCTTCCTTCACCGCCTCCAGCGCGTCGGCGGGGCAGCAGGCGATTCCGGCCCGGCGGAGCGCCGGGAGGTCGTTCACGTCGTCGCCGATATAGGCGATGTCCCGGAACCCGAGGCCGCGCTCCGGCAGGATTCTTTCGAGCAGCTTTTCCTTGTCGTCCACGCCGAAGTGCGCCTCGTCGATTCGGAGCTTTCGCGCGCGGCGCGCTATAAGCTCCCGCTTCTCCCCGGTGACGAGCCCCGTCAGCACGCCCTTCTCGCGCAAGAGCCGGAAACCCAGGCCGTCCTTGGAGTTGAATTTCTTCATCTCGTCCCCGTTCTCTGTGTAGTACATGCCGCCGTCGGTCAGGACGCCGTCGCAGTCCGTGAAAAGGGCTTTCACGCGGGAAAAATCCGGCTCCCGCCGCCTTTTTCGCAGCAAACCCCCGACGATGTCCCAGTCGCACGGCTCGTCCACCTCGAAGTACATTTCCTCCGGGGTCTCCACGAGGCCGATCCTTCCGCTCACGCGGCAGCCGGTCCGCAGAAGAGCCTCCCTGGAGGTGATATAAAACGCGCCGTTCTCCGCCAGATACCCGCCGAACTCCTGGCGCATCGGCCGCCGCAGCGGGTCGTAGTTGACGGGGAACGCGCCGCCGTCCGCGCCGCGTTCCCATATGAACCGCTTCTGCCGTGTGACGGAAAGCGCGCTGTCAAAGCCGCTTTTTATCAGCCGTATGCCCTCGTCCAGGTGTTCCGGCCTTAAAAGCGGGGAAGTGGCCTGAATCAGCGCTATATGCCCGAAATCCCGCTCCCGCGCGAACTCAAGCATGGCGGATTCCGTGGAGGCCGTGTCCGTCGCGCTCCCGGCGCTCCGCCCGACCGGCTCGGCCTTGGGATTGCCGTAGGACCGAACGGCGTCCGCGATCCCGGGGCTGTCCGTGGCCACATATATCCTGTCTATGCCGGCGCAGGCCGCCGCCGCGTCCAGGGCCCAATAGATCATCGGACGGCCGCAGAGCTCTTTGATGTTTTTCAGGGGGATGGACTTGCTCCCGCCCCTGGCGGGGATAAAGGCTATGAAATCGAACAACGCGGGCCTCCGTCCGGGGAAAATAGAAAATTGAACACAATAGACTTCTATGGAAATTAGCGCTTGTCATTCTGAGCGAAGCGAAGAATCTTGATTTTAAGACCCTTCGCTGCGCTCAGGGTGACAGCGGGAAATCAATTTCCGAAGAAGTCTAATAAACTTTCTTACTCTGTTGACATTGTCGCCGACACAGACCTGGCCGCCTTTATATCAAGGTTGTTTTCCCCGTCCGCGAACGGTCCGCTTCCCGCCCCGGCGGCGCCTCCGCGTTTCAGCTTGTCCCTCTGCGCCTTCTCGATCTCCAGTATCTCGGCGTCCTTGTATCTCAGCGCCATAGACACGTTGTCCAGGTCGCGTCTTAGCTTGCGAAGGCCGTCCGGCTCCAGGGAGGCGGCGTGGTCGGTGCCCTTCCACGTCCTGTCGAGGGTGAAATGCCGCTCGATCACCGTCGCGCCCAGCGTCAGCGCGGCGATGTCCGGGGCGATGCCGTTGTGGTGCCCGGAAAAGCCGATCTCCCTTACGACGCCGCCGTATTCCTCCAGGAGCCGCTTTATTTCCAGCAGGCAGATGTCCTTCGGCGGGACGGGATAGCCGGAGGTGCAGCTGTAAAGCGTCAGGTCCCCCGCGCGCCCCCGGCCGGCGAAAAGCCGCACCAGCTCCCGCTCCTCCGCGCGCGTGGTCATGCCGACGGACACGTGTATCTCGCCGCCGTAGTTTTCGCAGAGCCATTCGAGCATTTCGCGGCGGTTGTTGCTCGCGGAGGGGATTTTGATGATGCCCGGGTTGAGCCCGGCGATCTCTTTGGCCGAGGTCATGTCCCAGACGGAGGAGCTGTAAACGATGCCGAACTCTTCGCAGCAGCGCTTCAGCTCCGCGTGCTGCCCGATGCTGAACTCCAGGAACTCCCTGTGGCTGCCGTAGGTCGGGCCGTAGGCGTTCCGCGGGTCCGGGTGCGGGGCGTTGTACTGCTCGGCGGACAGGAGCTCCCTCGGGTTCCGTTTCTGGAACTTGATAACGTCGGCCTTACAGAATACCGCCGCCACCTTTATGAATTCCTTGGCCAGTTCAAAGTCGCCCATGTGATTGCAGCCGGCTTCGGCTATCAGTCTTACGCCCATAAAATGGCCTCCTTTGGCAGTTCCGCGGTAAACGGGGATGTAGCGTTGCGAACAAACGGGTATTGTAGGGCGGGGGCTCTGCTCCCGCCGCCATCTGCAATAAAAACAAAGATTGGCAACGCGGATTTTACAAATCAAAACGGATTAACACGGATAAATTTTATCAAATACCAAAACAGGCGGGCTACGTCGTAGGGAGCGCCGACCCGGCGCTCCGAGGCGGGCTACGTCGTAGACGCTCCGAGGCGGGCAACGTCGTAGGGAGCGCCGACCCGGCGCTCCGAGGCAGGTACGATCACACAGGTAAACTGTGATTTCTCGTGTAAAACCACCCCGCCGGCTACGCCGGCACCCCTCCACAGGAGGGAAATGAACGGCGGAATTCCCCTCCTTCGGAGGGGTGGCGCGAAGCGCCGGGTGGTTTATTTTTCCCGTTAAATCATCGTTAATCGCCGGCGGCGTGAACGAAGCCCCCGCCCTGCGAATCACCGTTTGCCGGCGGCGGGAGCAGAACCCCCGCCCTGCGCGTCATCGTTTTTCAGTTCCCCGATCGTCCCCTCCACCAGCGGCAGCGTGATCTCCGCCGCCTCCAGCAGGCTTTTGTACAGGATCAGGCTCCTTTTCGCCACGTACGCGCCCTCGCACATGTCCTCCGGGCGCTCGAAATTCAGGTCGAACGTGGATTTGGAAAACAGCGTGTCCATAATCGGGGCGCTGGCCTTGATTTCCTCCAGAACGGCGTCGATCTTCGCGAATTCGCCGAGAACCCGGTTTACGTCTTCCGGGTCGGGCGCGACGCCTTTTTCGTACATCGCGGCCAGCCTTTCGCTCAGGCCGATCCCGCTGCGCAGGGGTTCCAGGCACAGCTTCAGGTCCTCCCGGACGCGCGTGAGCTTGTCCGCGAGCTTGTTTACCTGATCGGCGCCGAGCATCGGCCCTTTCCCGAAGCCCGGCGCCAGCGCGGCTTCCGTGTCGTAGCCCGGAACACAGTATGTTTGTATCGCCTCCCGGAAGGTCATGCGCTCCGCGCCCTTGATGAGAGCGCCGCCCTCCGTGGCGTCGACGAACGTCCGTTTGCCGCCGTCCCCGGCGATGTACCGCCTGAACCACTCCAGATAGACGAACCACATGTCGTCGGTAAGAACCGTCCCGCCGTCCCAGGCCTCCACGGGGAATTTGCGGCTGTCAATATCGCCGGAGCTGTTTTTGCCGTCGTAGAACGTGCCGTCGGCGTGGTTTTTGCCGTCGGAGTAGGCGAAATCTTGTCCGATGAATATGACGGGGTCCGCGCCCATTTTGCACAGTATGTCCACCGCCGCGCAGGCCACGGATTCGCCGGTCTGCACGCGCGTGGTGCTGACGCCTAACTCCGAGAGGACGCCGGCGAGGAAGGCGTCGTTCCCGGTCATGGCCGCCACGGTTTTGCCCCTGTGGGCGGCGAACATCTCGGGGTTTATGGTGTTGCAATAGATGAGCGGCATGTCGAACTCGTAATTTTGGAAATCCCTGTATATGATCTGTTTGCCGTCCAAAGAGATCACCATGTCCGGCCTGACGCCGAGCTTTTCCAGGACTTTCAGCGCCGTGTACACGCACAGAATGAACGTTTTGCCCTTTATCCCGCGGAGCAGGCCGGCGTTTTTGTTGAGCGACGGCCCCGCCGACACCAGCACCGCCGGCTTTCCGTCCAGGCATCCGAAGAAATTGTCTATCAGGCAGCTTGAGGCGATGGTTTTTAGGTTTGCGAAAAGGCTGCGGTACCAGAGTTCGCAGAGGTTAACGAGCGAATTCCTGAGGATCGAATAGTATTTCGCCGTGCTGAGGAGCGCTTCCCGCGCGGCGTCCGGTTTTCCGTTTATAAGCCGGGCGTACGCCGGCATCTTCACGAGCATGACCTTTTCGATGCTGCCCATGTTGAAAATGTCCCGGAAAAGATCGTCCAGCTCCTCGAACGACGCCCCCGCGACGGCGAAAACCCTGCCGTCCAGCATTATATCCGTCAGATCGGCGCAACGGAACGCCAGCCGAAGCATGTCGTAGTCCGGCTCGCAGACGATGATCCTGTCTTCCGGGTCCAAAGCCTTAAGGAGCGCGCGGACTTCGTGCCCGAAGCCCATTCCGCCCAGGATCACCGCGCCGCGGTTTTTGACCGCGGATATCTTTTCGGCGAACCTGGCCGCCACTCCGCTTGGGTCATACTTGCTGTGGACGTATATGAACGGGCTGTCCCGGTTCGCCCGCGCCCGGACGGTTTTTTCGCCGTTAAAACAATCCTCCGGGATATAGTTTTCCGAATCGGGCCCTTTGAGTATTTCCCCGGCCAAAATGCGCGGCCAGGCCTTCGCGGCGGCGGCCTGGTTCTTTTCCAGGAAAGCGCCGTCAGTTATGAAACTATCCAATCCCGCCACCTCTCGACCACGGGCTTTACCTCGTATTCCAGCATGTCCGCGAAAAACACGCTGTCCTCGTTTAGGGCGGCCTCCAGGGCCTTTTTGAGCGAGGCCTCCGCGCGCGCGAAGTCTGCGGCAAAGCCCCCGCCGCCCAATATCCGCATGGCGTCCATCGACCATCCGATGCCCGCCGCGATCTCCGCCATCTCCGCGCTGCCGCCGAGGCCGTCCGTGAGCGTGAACCTCACCCGATCGGCCAAAGCGGCGATGCCGGCGGACAGCCTGCCCAGGTAGGCGGCGGCCGTTCCGGCCAGTTCGGCGCGGGCGCCGTTGTTTTTGTCGTCCATTCCTCACCCGCTTGGAAATAATGTATCTATTATTCTACAAAAACGGAAAAATAATCAAAATTCCTCCGGCAGCCTCGCCGCCCTGGCCTCCACCGCGTCCCAGTTTAAGCCGTCCAGGAAATTCGCGATATACTTCCCCTTGTCCGCGCCGTAGTCCCCGTAATAGGCGTGCTCGTACATGTCCAGGGCCAGCAGCGGATAGGCCGTGCAAAGCACGCCGTCGTCGTGCGAATCCTGAACCGTGTTCGCGCAGCGGCGCGACCTCTGCTCGTAGGAGAGCAGAGCCCATCCCCGCGCGGCCTTCCCGCAGGCGGTCATGTCCTCGGCCCAGTTTTCGTACGTCCCAAAATACGCGCGGATCAGCTTCATCGTGCGGGGGCCCGGCTCCGGCTTTTTGCCGTTTGCGCCATGCCCGTTTATGTTCTGGAAATAGAGCTCGTGCAGGATCACTCCGTCCATGCAGAAGGTCTCGCCGGTTTTCAGCCCCCTGAAATGGCTCCAGGCGGAGCCGGCCCCGGCGTATCCGGGGTTTATTCTGAGTTCATCGTAAATCTGGTTGATTTTTTCCACGTATCCTTTGTACAGTTTCAGATGTTCGTCATAAAACTTTTTGGAGACGACATCGGTGTCATAGGGGAAATCTTTCGGGGTTATTTTCATTTTAGGCGCTCCTTACGAGGATTTTTACCTTATTACACTTTATTCCTCCTGCGACAATTTGTTACTTGAAAATAATACTAAAAATACACATACCCGGCCGACTATATTTACCTGATTTGTTCCCCAAAATATTCGACATAATAATCCTATGCCAATTAATAATCCTATGCCAAATAAAAAAGGAGCGCACCTCCGTGAGCATATATACCAACACCATGCGTCTGACCGGGCTTTCGGGGATCGACACCGAGAGCATGATAAGCCAGCTTATGCGCGCGCAGGGCGTGAAGCTGGACCGGCTCAGGCAGGAAAATCAGAAGACCCTGTGGCAGCAGACCGCCTACCGCGGCGTCGCGTCCACCCTGCAGAACTTCGCTAACTCGTTCCTCAGCCTGACAAACGCGGCGAGCCTCCGGCTGTCCTCGACGTTCAAGGCCAACACGGCTTCCGTGAAGCTCGCCGGGGCCGATTCGGCCGCAGCCAGAATCACCGGCACGGCGAGCGCGATCCCCGGGGACTATAAGTTGAATATACTCCAGCTGGCACAAAAAGAGTCCTATACCTCGACAAGCTCCGTCGGCGGAGCGATAAGCGGCTCGGCCGTCCTCACCAAGGCCGCCCCTCTCACGGCGGGCGACAGGTTTTCAGTGAGCCTCGACGGCAAAAGCCAGACCTTCGAGATCACCGAAGCCGACGCGGCAGCGCTTAACGCGGTCGCCGCGAACCCAACGGCGACTGACGAGGACTACGCCGACGCGCTAGTCTCCCTGTTGAACGGGAAGTTCCGGGACGCGTTCGGGATGGAGGGCGGGGCGAACAAGGTCTCCGCCTCGGTCGTCAACGGAAAGCTCAGCGTGAGCACCACGGTAGGCCATACCGTCAATCTCGCCGACCTTAACAGGATCAACACCGTCTACGGCGGCGCTTTTGACATAGACGCGCTTTTCGGGGACGGAGACACGGCGGAGCTCACGTTCACCGTAGCCTCTGACAAGCCCGGCGCCGTGCCTAAAACTCTGACCGTCTCCCTGGCGAAAGATATGTTCCCGGTTACGGCGACTCCCCAAGCGAACGCCCAGATAGCCGCCTCGGCCGTAAACGCGGCGCTGGCGGCGGAAAACATCGGCGCTTTCACAGCCTCGGCGCAGCCGGACGGCGCCCTCAGGCTCGCAACCTCCGGCGTCTTCGGAGAAAACTACACCGTATCCGGTCTCGGCGGCCTGGGCTTTTCCGATAACTTCGAAATCGCCGCGACCGCGAATACCGGCGCGCTCTCGAACAAGCTCGGCATCGCCTCCGGCGCGTCCACCGTCCCGGCCGCGACCGGCACGCTGGGCGCGATCTTCGGGGAGGACGTCTACGGCATGAGCTTTTCGATAAACGGGACGGAGATAGTCGTCGGCGTGAACCAGACTTTGGCCGGCCTCATGAAGGAGATAAGCGACAAGACCAACGCAGTCCTGACCTACGATTCGTTCGCGCGGACGTTCAGGCTGGAGGCCAAGAACCCCGGCGCGCACAACGGCTTCACGCTGGCGGACGGGCCGGAGGGCTTTCTGGCAGGAAAGCTCTTTATCGACCCGTCCGGCGTCAACGGCCATGCCGAGGCCCGGGACGCGCTGGTAAGCGTGAACGGCGGGCCGGTCCTGAGCAGGGACTCGAACGACCTGGACATAAACGGCCTGAAACTGACTCTCGCCGCGGAAACCGGCGCAGGGCCGGCGAACGCGCTCACGGTAACCGTGACGAAGGACACGGCCTCGCCGATGGACGCCATCCGGAAGTTCGTGGACGGGTATAACGCGATGATCGACGCGATGAACAAGGAGCTGAACACGAACCGTCCCAAGAAAGACAACATGAGCTATTACGAGCCGCTGACGGAAGATCAGAAATCCGCCATGAAGGAGGCCGACATAGCCAACTGGGAGGCTCAGGCCAAGACGGGCCTGCTCTACGGCGACGATATCCTGCGCCAGATCGCCGGCTCCATGCGCGACATGCTCTACCGCCCCGTCAACCTCGGGGACGGGCGCAGCATCAGCCTCTACGAGATCGGCGTCACCACTTCCAGCAATTACAGGGACGGCGGTATGCTCGTAATCGACGAGGGCAAGCTCCGGACCGCGCTCGAGACGCGGGCGGAAGACGTTACCGCGCTGTTCACGAAGGAGTCTTCCATACCCTACAGGTCCGGCGTGAACGACTACGCGCGCCTGGCCGACCTGGGCCTGTCGGAGCGCCTCAACGACATCATCAGCAACGCCGTCGGCAACAACGGCAGCATCACGCGCAAGGCCGGCTCGGGCATCCCCGGCAGCATAACGGAGACGTCGAGCGCGATGTACGCGCTCATACGCTCCCAGAATGAGAGGATCGCGGACATGCTGTCGTATCTGCAGCAGAGGGAGGACGATTATTACGCGATGTTCTCCAAGATGGAGACGGCGATAACCGAGTCCAACAATCAGATGGCTTATTTAATGGCGCAGATGGGAATGTGACGGATGGACAGACTGACTCTGCTAAGTGAAAAAAAGGACGTGTACAATAACATCCTCGCGCTGACGCGGAAATTCGCCGTGACCGGCGAGGATTCCGACGTGGACGAATACTCCGCGCTGATGGCCAGGCGCAGGTGTCATATTAACCGGATCAAGGCGATTGACAGGGAGCTGGAGAGGATCCCCCCCGCGGACCGGCCCGCGGAAGAAGCCCTGTCGCGCGAGGCCGCCGGCGTCCTGCGGGCCATTGTCGCGCTGGACGAGGAAATCTCCGCCAAGACCCCTTATATAATGGACATGCTGAAGAAGCGGCTGAGGGATATCACCGCGTCAAGGAACATCAGCAATTCATACGCCTGCGGGGAGAACAAGGGGAGCGGGCTGCTTTTGGACACAAGATTCTGATATTCGAAGGGGGGGACAACAGATGGCACAGGCAAACCCATACGCGCTATACTCTAACGACGCCGTTTTTACGGCTTCGCATGAGGAGCTGACCTTGATGCTCTACGAGGGCGCGCTCAAATTCGCGAACCAGGCGATAGCCGCCGTCGAAATCAAGGACAACGAGAGGGCGAACGACCTGATAATGCGCGTGGAGGACATTGTTAGGGAATTGCAGTTGACGCTGGACCAGAAATATGATATATCAAAGAATCTGGGAGCGCTTTACGAATATATGCACAGGCGGCTCGTCGAGGCGAACGCCTCGAAAGACCCGGCCGCGCTGGCGGAAGTCCGGGATTATCTGAGAGATTTCAGGGACATGTGGAAAGAGGCAATAAAGGTTGCTAAAAAAGGCTGAAACAGGCTCGGAACGTGACAAAGCTTTGATCTTCGACATGGACGGCGTGCTGATCGACAGCCAGCCGATCCATTTCGAGGTGGACATGCGCGTGCTTAACGGGCGCGGCGCCGACGCGGGCCTGGCCGACGTCGCGCCTTTCGCCGGGGTGTCGAACGCCGACAGGTGGTCCGGCTATAAGCGGATTTACAGCCTTCGGGAAACGGTTCCCGAGCTTATCGGAATCCACACCGGTATCATGATGGAGATATTCAGGAACGCGGCGCTAAAGCCTATCGGCGGCGTCGCGGAGCTTTTGTCCGCGGCCCGCGGCCTTGGCTTTCGGACCGCGGTGGCGTCCTCCTCGTCGATGGAGCTTATCCGGCTCGTGGTGGATAGGCTCGGGTTTTCGGAATATTTTGACGCGCTGGTCACAGGGGAGGACGTGGAGCGCGGCAAGCCCGCGCCCGACGTTTTCCTTAAAGCGGCGGGCGTTTTAGGCGCGCCGCCCGGCCGCTGCGTGGTCGTGGAGGACTCGGCCAACGGCGTCCTGGCCGCCCGCCGCGCGGGCATGAAGTGCATAGGCTTCCGCAACCCGAATTCCGGCGGGCAGGACTTGGGCATGGCGGGGTGGGTCGTGGAGAGCTTCGGGGAAGTTACCGGGGAAAGGCTTGTGGAGTTCCTGGAACGGGTGTGATATTGTGAAAAAGATTTTTTGCGTTCTCCTTTCGCTTCTGATAATATGTCCGCCCGCCAAGGCGAACGCTCTGAGCGGCCTGGAGAAACCGACGCTCACCAGGTATCAGGCCGTTAAAATGATAGTGCCGCTGGTAAGGGAAAACCGTACATACAATACAGGCGCGGACGGCTTCGCGGACACTTCCGACCTGGACGTCGCCTACGCGAAGGCTATCAACCTCGTGTACGGGACCGGGGACAACCGGTTTTTACCGGATCAGCCCGTCTCGTATCAGGATTTCCTGCTGATATTGAAACGCGGCATAGACAAGGCGGCGCCGGAGCTTTTTTATGACAACACTAAAATCAGGAGCTTCCAAAACGAGGCGGATGTCAGCGCATACGCCCGATACGGCCTCTCCGCCCTGACGGAGATAAACGTTTTGACCGGACGGGACGCGTTTTATCCGCTTAGGACGATCACTGTGGAGGACGCGCTGACATTTGTCGGGAGGGCGAAGGACGCCGTCAAAAACGGGGTCAGGTCCGCGGCCGGCGTCATGCCGGTGAAAAAAAAGCCCAAAGTTTTGCTCTATCATTCGATCTCGGTCCCGAAAGGCGTTCCGGACGACTATCTGTATTTATATGTCACGCCGGAAAATTTTGAGCAGCAGATCAAGTATCTGCGCGACAATAACTATGTCTTTCTTTTCCCGGAAGAGCTGTCGTTTTTTGACCGCCTGGAAAAAGCCGTTGTACTGACGTTCGACGACGGCTACGAGGACGTCTATACCGACGCTTTGCCGATCCTGGAGAAATACAACGCGAAGGCGACGCTGTTCGTCTGGACCGACGGGATAGGCAAGCCGGGATACTGCGACGCGGAAGAGCTGAACAAAATGAGCGCCGGCGGCGTTTTCAGGATCTACTCGCACGCCAGGACACATACGGACCTGCGGAATCTGAGCGCGGATGAAATAATCGGCGAATTTTCACGCGCGAACGACATCATATACAACATAACAAAAAGAGACGTCAATTCCCTGGCGTATCCATTCGGATACTATAACAACCGCGTTTTGGAGCAAACCCGGATGTATTATAAGACCGCCTTCGTCTGCGACAAAAACAGCAAAAATACCGCCTACGCCATTAAAAGAGAGTATGTCGACTATACGACCGGCATGGCCCGGTTTATCAGGATTGTGAAAAAATAACCGCGTCAATTGGCCCGGCAAAATGGCAAAATCGGCGATGCAGGGCGGGGGCTTGCCCACGCCGTTACGCGCAAGCGGGGGGTTGTAGGGCGGGAGCTCTGCTCCCGCCGTTACGCGCAAGCGGGGGTTGCAGGGCGGGGGCTCTGCTCCCGCCGTTACGCGCAAGCGGGGGTTGTAGGGCGGGGGCTTGCCCCCGCCGTTACGTGCATGAGGGGGTTATAGGGCGGGGGCTCTGCTCCCGCCGTTACGTGCAAACGGGAATTTACGGATGAAACATTCAAAGATTCGAAACGCGGATTTTTCGGATATAAAACGGATAAACGCGGATAAATGTTGATCAGACGCCCAAACAGGCGGGTAACATTGCATGGAGTGCCGACCCGGTAACGCTGTAGGGAGCGCCGCCCCGGCGCTCCGAGGCAGGCGGGTAACGCTACGGGTAACACCGCCCCGGCGCTCCGAGGCAAGCGGGTAACGCTACGGGTAACACCGCCCCGGCGCTCCGAGGCAGGCGGGTAACACTACGGGTAACACCGCCCCGGCGCTCCGAGGCAAGCGGGTAACGCTACGGGTAACACCGCCCCGGCGCTCCGAGGCAGGCGCGATCATGCAGGTAACCCGGGATTTAACGGCGCAAAAGAAACCACCCCGGCGCTTCGTGCCACCCCTCCAAAGGAGGGGAATTCCGTTGTTCTTTCCCCTCCGAAGGAGGGAATTCCGTTGTTCATTCCCCTCCGAAGGAGGGAATTCCGTTGTTCTTTCCCCTCCGAAGGAGGAATCCAGTTGTTCATTCCCCTCCTTTGGAGGGGTGCCGGCGCAGCCGGCGGGGTGGTTCTACCCCACAAATCCCAATATGTCAGACAATCTGTTTATCCGCGAAAATCCGATTTTATCCGCAAAATCCGCGTTGCAAATCCTTGTTTCCTTAGTCAGTTTAATCCCTGTTGCCTTTAACGGCGGGGCGGAGCCCCGCCCCGCTAATGGCGTGAAGCCGCCCGTCCGCGCTGGGTTGATCTCATACATAAGATTCTTCGCTCCGCCCAGAATGATAAAAAGGGGGTTATGGAGGTTACCCCTATATTTTCCCTTCCGCCCACTTCCCGACGAACTCCAGGAGCGCCTCCGCCGTGGGGCTTTTCGCGTTCCTGACGTAATACCCGGACGTGGAGACGCCCAGCGCCAGCGAGAGCTGCGGGTCGAGCCCCAGCGCCCGCCCGAGGCAGAAGCCGGCGTTGAAGTTGTCTCCGGCGCCGGTCGTGAGCGCCGGCGACGCGCAGTACGGACCGTCCTGCTGATAATATTCCCCGCCGGCGACGCATATGGCCTCCTTGGTCGGATGCACCACGAGGCAGCCGATCCCGAGCCTGCCGTAGACGTCCGCCGTCGTCGCGGCGAGCCTGTCCGCGCCGGATTTTTCCGCTATGCCGTAGACTTCGGCGACTTCGTACAGCTCCTTTTCGTTCAGCCCCAAAACGGTGTCGAATTTGCTCTCGAATTTCCCGATGAGCTCCAGCGCGTCCAGTATGTCGGCCTTTGTGCGCTTTTCGGGGTCGGCTAGGTCGAAAAACGCGATCGGCCGCCTGCCGCCTATGAGAGGGAACACCTCGTCGATCAGCCCGCGCCATATCGCGCTCATATGCGGGATCATCGTCCAGTTTTCCATGCCGAACAGGTCGCAGGCGTTTATCATCCCCGCGATTTCGGCGGGGCTCCCGACGACCTGCATGAAGCGGCTCCAGGTTATCTCCTTCAACATGCTGTGCTTGCCCAGCATGACCTTGCCGTCGGTGAACTCCACGGCGTCCGTGTGGCCCGGCTCGCAGAGGGAGTATACCTTGCACCTCTTCGCCATCGGCTCGAAAACCGGGTTTATGTTCGGGTTTCCGAGAGCGCCGACATAGGTCAGGCCGACGCCGTACTCGATCAGCGCGTTCGAGAGTATCGGCCCGTTCCCGCCGAGCTTCGTAAGCGCCGCGACGAGCTCCAGGTTCGTGCTCAGCCCCGCCGCCCTGGCAATACGGTTTCCGAAGTCCTCGATTTTTGTGATCCGCGTGAAGTTCTCAAAATCCTGCCGCTTGTCCACCACGTGGACGATCTCGTCGACGAACCCGTCCGCGCCGATGATCATGTTGAGCTTTTGCGGGTTTTTGGCTTTCATGGCCTCCGCGAGCCTTGCCAGAACTTCCGTGTTGTTTTTGTACATTTTGTCCTCCAATAATTTGAAATTTTAACGCTTGCCGGCGGCAATAGCACGTATGGGCGGTCCGTGACCGCCCCTACATCCCATCGCAATATTTCAAAAACTCATGCCCCAGCGCCGCCGCTTCCCTCGGGTCCTCCGGCCCCTCGAACTCCAGATCGACGCCGCCGTCGTAGCCGGAATTCCTCAGTATCTGCATACACTGCCGCACGGGCACAACGCCGTGCCCGACAATCGTGCCGCGCAGGTAGTTCCCGGCCCGCGTCGTGAACCAGCCGCCGGCGGGGCGCGGCCCCGTCCCGTCCTTGAAAAGGAAATCCTTGGCGTGGACGTGGAAGGCGTAATCCGCGAGCCGCCCGACCGCGGCTGCCGGGTCCTCGTCGACGCAAAGGAAATTCCCCATGTCGACCAGAAGCCCGAAATTGGGGTGATTTACCGCTTCCGCCAGGTATTCCATCCGGCTGCTGTCCTGGAAAAAGTAGCCGTGATTCTCGCACATGGTCTTTATGCCGATCGACCTGCCGTACTCGGTTACGCGCCGGATATGCGGCGCGACAGCGGCCGCCGCCTCCTTGTAGCCGCCGCGCCCGCCCCTGAAACTCCACGAAACCGCGTCGTGGCGCATCAGCCTCGCGCCGAGCTCCGCGGCGACGTCCAGGCAGCCCATGACGCGTTCGGTCTCTTGCCCTATATCACCTCCGCAGCCGGTCAAAAAGTCCGCCCCGACCGTATACGCGCAGACCTCCAGGCCCTCGGAGCGGCATATCTCCCGCAAACCGGCGGCGTAATCCCTTGCCGAAACGCCCTCAGGCGGGTCTAGCTCGTTAAAACTCACGCTCGGATATCCGGCTTCCTTCGCGGCCTTTATGGCCTCCGGCATGGCCCAGCCCCCGCCGAGGAGGCGGCCGTAGCTGTACATGCTGATTCCGATCCGCATATTCATCCCTCCGGTGTTTTATTTCCCGCGTCAGCCTTGGGAACTGTCCAGAAATAAACTGATCAAATATTTTTTTGAAACGCCGTAGAAGCGTTCGTCGTTTCAAAAAAATGTGCATGTTATTTCTGGACAGTTCCTTGGCTTCCGTTTTTGATCGCCTTCCTTAGCACCGGCAGTATGGCCAGCGCGAAGGCCCCGCCGACCGACGCCGTGGCGAGCTGCGGAAGCGAGAACATGGCGGAAATCGTGGCGGCTTTCGCCTCCGGGAGGGTCAGAAGCGGCATGACCACGAGCGAGACACCTATGTGCAGCACGGCGAATTTCATAACCGCCGCGATGACGAGGGCGCAGATGCCGGCCACGTCCCTTCCGGCCAGGATCCTGTTGTTGCCGATGTAGTGCCAGAGCACGACGAGGACAGCGTTGCCCGCGATTTGCACCGGGATTATGGCCCAAACCAGCGGCCCGATGCCGAACAGCTTCGCGAGCACCGGCGAAATGACGGCGATCGCCGCGCCGGAGGCGAGCCCGCAGGTCATGACCGCCACGATGAGGATGAGATTCACGACCGACCCCGTGATCAGAGTGTTCCCCGCCGGCGCTGTGGTTATCTGCCCCACAATCAGCAGCGCGAGAAAGACGGCAGTCCTGGTGATCCATAAAACGCGCTTGTCCATTGCATGACATCCCTTCATTATGTATGGATTTTATTTGATAATATATTCGTCACAGCCACTGAATAAACCCCGTTTTGTCGCGCCTGTTGTACCCCGCTTTCTCATAGAAGCGCAAGGTGCTCTCCTCCTTGGAGCCGGTCAGCAGCATTATCTTGTAGCAGTTTTCCGCCCGAGCGATTTCCCTGGCATAGCCGAGCAGCCGCGTCGCATAGCCCCTGTTCCGGCAGTCCTCGCGGGTTATGACATTCTCGACGAGCGCGTAGGGCCTCTGGCCGTGAGTGAGGTTGCGCGCGACCAGTATCACGCAGGAGGAGACGAGGCCGCCGCCCGCCAGGCCGACGACGACGTGGTGATCCGCGTCGGACAGTATGCCGCGCCATAAATTCAGCAGGCTTTCGTCGATTTCCGGCATACCGTTGCCGTGGAGCTGAGTGTAAAGCTCCAGAAGCGGACGCAGATCCGCCTCCCGCGCCTCCCTGATCTCCATGCCGTCCGTTTTGGTCACCCCTTCCTGAAAATCAGCCTGCCGAACACATAATTCAAAATCACGACAACGACCGACGTCAGCAGCTTGGACGCATACCCCGAAACGCCCATTTTATTTATCAGAAGCAGCAACGCGCCCATCTCGAAGAAAAACGTGAAAAGCCTGCCGCCCACAAAGCCCGAAAATTCCTTCGCCAACGTCCTTAGGTCCCATTTTCGCGAGACAAACACAAACGCCTTGTTTGTGGGATAGGCGAAGGCGACGGCGGCGACGAACGAAAAAGTGTGCGACAGGACCGTCCCGAAGCGGCCGAGGCAAACGTTGAACACAACGTATGAAATGGCCGTGGTCGCCGCCCCGAACACGAGGTACAGCAGGGTTTCCCGGCTGCGCGCCCTGTTCCGCTCAGACATTTCCGTCCTCCGGCTTTGACCCGTCCATATTTATGGCCTCGCTGACCAGATACGCGGGCCTGTCCTTTATCTCCTCGAATATCCTGCCGATATATTCGCCTATCACGCCCAGCACTATCAGCACAACCCCCTGGAAGAACAGCATTATCGCCACGGTGGACGCCCAGCCGACGGCGGTGCTGTGCCAGGCCAGCCGCTGGATCAGCACGACGATCAGGTAGACGAAGCTGCAAAGGCTTATGACCACGCCGAGCGTCGCCGCCAGCTTCAGCGGCTTGTAGGAAAAGGCGGTTATGCCGTCCGCGGCCAGCTTTATCATCTTGGACAGCGGATATTTAGTCTCCCCGGCGAACCGCTCCGCGCGGACATACTCCACGCCCGTCTGCCTGAACCCGACCCAGCTCACGAGGCCGCGCATGTACTTGTTCTTCTCTTTTATGCGCTTGATGGCGTCGCAGACCTTCCTGTCGATCAGCCGGAACTCGCCCGTGTCCAACGGCATGTCCACGTTCGTCATGCTCTTGAGGAACCGGTAGTACAGCGCGGCGGAGGCCTTCTTGAAGGCGGATTCGCCCTTGCGCTCCACGCGCTTCCCGTAGACGACCTCGAAGCCCTCTTTCCACCTGGCGATCATCTCTGGGAAGAGCTCCGGCGGGTCCTGCAGGTCCGCGTCGATCACCAGCACGGCGTCGCCCCGGGCGAAGTCCATGCCCGCCGTGATCGCGTTCATATGCCCGAAATTGCGCGAAAAGCTGACGCACAGGGAGTTCTTGTCCGCCGCGCATATCCCGCGGAGGATCTCCAGCGACCCGTCCTTGCTGCCGTCGTTGATGAACAGCAGTTCATATGGCTCGCCCACGGCCTCCATCACGGCCGAGACGCGCCTGTGGCACTCGGGGAGGGACTCCCGCTCGTTGTAGACGGGGATTATCACCGTATAGACAGGTTTCATGAGGCTCACGCTTTCTCCGGCTTGTATAAAATATCCCGCACAATCTCCGCGGCGTCCCGCACCATTTTCGGACACATCGCCCTGACGCGCTCCGAAGCGGTCTGTCTGTCGCCGTTTATCAGGTCGACGCCCAGTATGTCGCGGCAGACGGTCGTCCCGTTCCGTTCCCCGAACCGCCCGGCGAATTCGCGCACCAAGGCGTACGTCTTTTCCCTGGCTTGTTTGTCGTCCACGGTATATTGCCCGTATTTCAGCCCGATCAGCATATAGGCCCCGGCCACGGCTCCGCAGGTCCCCTGGAGCCTGCCCATCCCTGCCCCGAACCCGCAGGCGAGTTTCAAGGCCGTCTCCCTGTCCAGGCCGAGCTCCCCGCAGTATGCGGACAACACTGCCTGGGCGCAGTTGAAGCCGCCGTCGAAACATGTAACGGCCTCGTCGGCTTTGTTATCATC